>DBWE01000076.1:0-3753 GCA_002308315.1 Clostridiales bacterium UBA1246
CTCCACCGCGGCCGACAACCAGACCTCCGTTGAGGTCAACGTGCTGCAGGGCGAGCGCGAGATGGCCGCATACAATAAATCGCTGGGCCGCTTCCACCTTGACGGCATAGCCCCCGCGAGACGCGGCGTGCCGCAGATAGAGGTCAGCTTCGATATAGACGCCAACGGCATAGTCAACGTATCGGCCAAGGACCTCGGCACCGGCAGAGAGCAGCATATAACCGTCACCTCCTCCTCCAACATGTCCAAGGAGGATATCGAAAGGGCGGTGCGCGAGGCGGAGCAGTACGCCGCCGAGGACGCCAAGAAGAAGGAAGAGGTCGATACCCGCAACCAGGCCGACCAGATGGTCTATCAGTCCGAGAAGACCCTGTCCGAGGTGGGCGACAAGCTCAGCGAGAGCGACAAGAGCAACATTCAGGCCGCCATCGACAAGGTAAAAACGGCGCTGAACGGTACGGATACGGAGAGCATCAAGAAAGCCACCGAAGAGCTGACGCAGGCGTTCTACGCCGTAAGCGAGAAGATATATCAGCAAAACGGAGCGCAGCCCGGCCCCGACGCGGCGGCGGGCGGCCCGGGAGACAACGGCGGAGGCGAGTATTACGACGCCGACTACGAAGTGGTAGACGACGACAAGAAATAATCATCGGATGCCCGGCGTCCCCGAAAAGGGGGCGCCGGGCACAAGACGCGGCGACGTCTCGCCGCGCTTATGTATCGGAGAATAAGCTATGGCGGAAAAACGGGATTACTACGAGGTGCTCGGCCTGAAAAAGGGAGCATCCGAGGACGAGATAAAAAAAGCATACCGCAGGCTCGCCAAGGAAAACCACCCCGATCTGCACCCGGACGACAAGGACGCGGAACGGCGCTTCAAGGAAATAGGCGAGGCCTATGAGATACTTTCCGACAGCGAGAAGCGCGCCAGGTACGACCAGTACGGCTTTGCCGGAGTGGATCCCTCCTACGGCGCCGGAGAGCCCGGCGGCGGCTTCGGCGGGATGGGCTTCGATTTCGACCTGGGAGACATATTCGATTCGTTCTTCGGCGGCGGCGGAGGGAGGTCCGCCCGCGGAAGCTACAACGGCGCCCGCAGGGGCGAGAGCATACACGTCGGCGTGGAGCTGAGCTTCGAGGAAGCGGCCTTCGGATGCAGCAAGGACGTGCAGATATCCCGCATCGAGGACTGCCCGGACTGCAAGGGCAGCGGCTGCGAGCCGGGAACGACCCCGGAGATATGCCCCAAATGCGGAGGCAGCGGCACGGTGCGCACACAGCAGCGCACCGCTTTCGGCGTTATGTCCTCCACCGTGGCCTGCTCCAACTGCTCGGGCAGAGGCAAGATCATCCACAGCCCGTGTCCCAAGTGCAGAGGCAAGGGCAGCGTAAGGAAAAACACCACCGTAAGCGTGAAGATACCCGCCGGCATCGACGACGGACAGACCGTTTCCATGCGCGGCGGCGGACATAAGGGCGTGAACGGCGGCCCGGCGGGAGACCTGCTGATAACCGTGAGCGTGGCGCCGCACCCCTATTTCAAGAGGGACGGGACCGCGGTCATTTACAATATGCCCATCTCCTTCGTCCAGGCGGCTTTGGGCGACTCCGTAGAGGTGCCCACGCTGGACGGCAAGGTGAAGTACAGCATACCCGAGGGCACCCAGACGGAAACGGTGTTCCGTCTGAGGGGCAAGGGCATACCCAATATCAACGGCGGCGGCCGCGGCGATCAGTACGTTAAGATAAGCGTGGAGACGCCGAAAAACCTCACGTCCGAACAGAAGGAGCTGCTGAGGAAGTTCGCCGACACCTTCGGCGGAGACGAGGGCGGCAAGGGCAAAAGAAAAAAGAAAAAATAAGCTGTATTTTTTGCGGCGCGCTGCGTAATGCGGCGCGCCGCGGATGTTTACGGCTCCGGCAGCTCCCGGCCCAGACCTCCGTAAAGGGCGGAGAAGAGCGCGCGGGCGTTTTCGGGGCTCCACGGCCAGCTCTGGGGCTCATAGCCGTACAGCTCCGGCGGCGCTCCGTCCCCGGAGGAGGACAGGAGAAAGGCAGCGCGCCATACGCTGTCCAGCCTCGCCGGAAAGAGCTCCGCCTCCCGGGGAGTGAAGCCCTTGAGGCTCTCTCTCGCGGAGGCCGTTATCTCCCCGGCGTCGAGACGGACCGCCGAGTGCCAGTCCAGCAGCTCCGCGGCCGCCTCCTTCGCGGAAAGCGAGAAGGGCGTCTGCTCTCCGTCGTAAACCGCTGCTATCCCGCGCAGCAGCAGCTCCAGCTCCGCGCGGGCGGCGTCGGTGCGGCGCGCCTCCTCGCCCGGTGGGGGTAGCGCGGCGTCTTTCATATATATCCGCGGCACGGCGGAGCAGCCGCCCGGAAGCAGCAGCACGCACAGCGCCGACAACGCGGCAAGGATCTTTTTCATAACATGCTCCCCTTTGATGACTGAGAATATTTTCGGCAGGCCGCGCCGGATTATGCATGGACAGATTGATATATCGGAGGGAGATGTTGTATAATGCTCATAATGATTCATCGGAAGACCCGATGCTGAGCGAGGTAGCGAATATGAAAGCCGTAATAAAAGTGGGAACGTCGACTCTGGCCTACCGCACGGGAAGGCTGAACATAAGACGGGTGGAAAAGCTGTGCAAAACTCTCAGCGATCTGAAAAACGCCGGAAACGAGCTCATCCTCGTATCGTCCGGAGCCATAGGCATGGGCGCCGGTAAGCTGTCCCTGCCCTCGCGGCCCACGGACATGGCCACCAAGCAGGCCGCCGCGGCCGTGGGACAGTGCGAGCTGATGTATACCTACGACCGGCTCTTCTCGGAATACCACCACACAGTCGCGCAGATACTGCTGACGGCGCAGGACATCGAGCAGGCCGGCCGGCGCGAAAACTTCCAGAGCACGCTCATGCGGCTGCTGGAGCTCGGAGCGCTTCCTATAATCAACGAAAACGACACCGTAGCCACCGAAGAGATAGCCATCGGCGACAACGACAGCCTTTCCGCCGCCGTCGCCGCGTGCACGGGCGCGGACATACTCATACTCCTGTCCGATATCGACGGGCTGTACGACGACGACCCCCATAAAAATCCCTCGGCGAGGATGATACCCGTGGTCACGGAGATAAGCCCGGAGATCGAGGCCCTGGCGGGAAGCGCGGGCTCGGAGCTCGGCACGGGAGGCATGACCACGAAGCTGCACGCCGCCCGCATAGCCACGGCCGCCGGGACCGACATGATAATCGCCAACGGAGAGGATCCGGCGGTGCTTTACGACATTTTCGAGGGCAAGGCGGCGGGCACCCGCTTTGTCGCCGGAAAAAAGATCGAAAGGAAATAAAAAAATGACAACTCTGGAAATAATGCGCCGCGCGAAGGCGGCGGCTCCCGCGCTCGCGGCGGCCGACGGCGAAACGAAGAACGCCGCTCTCATGGCCATGGCGGACATGCTGGAAAAGGGCATGCGCGGCATACTCGAAGCGAACGCTTTCGACACGGAGGCGGCGAAGGGAGACATAGGCGCGGTCATGCTGGACCGTCTGACCCTCACGGAAGAGCGCATAAGCGCCATGGCGGAGGGCATACGCAGCGTCGCCGCGCTCCCGGACCCGGTGGGCAGACTGATCAGCTCCGCGGCGAGGCCGAACGGTCTTGTCATAGAGAAAAGAGGCGTGCCGCTGGGCGTGGTCGCCATAATATACGAAAGCCGTCCCAACGTGACCTCCGACGCGGCGGTCCTCGCGCT
>DBWE01000076.1:3777-4190 GCA_002308315.1 Clostridiales bacterium UBA1246
CGGCCGTGACGGAGTGCATGCGGGAGGGGCTGGAAAAGGCGGGACTGTCCCGGGATCTGGTGCAGCTCGTGGAGGATACGAGCCGCCGCAGCGCCGAGGAGCTCATGACGGGAGTGGGGTATATCGACCTGCTCATACCCCGCGGCGGAGCGGGACTGATACGCGCCTGCATGGAGAAGGCAAAGGTGCCCTGCGTACAGACCGGCACCGGCATATGCCATATTTACGTGGACGCGGCGGCCGATCCGGACATGGCCTGCGATATCGTGGACAACGCCAAGACGANNTGCAACGCGGCGGAGGTATGCCTCGTCCACCGCGCGATCGCGGAGCGTTTTCTGCCCATGCTTCGCAAAAGACTGGTGACCGACCGCGTAAGCGCGGGAAAACAGCCGGTGGAGCTGCGGCTGGAG
>DBWE01000076.1:4255-4400 GCA_002308315.1 Clostridiales bacterium UBA1246
GATACGGAATTTCTGGACTATATCCTCGCGGTCAGGCTGGTGGACGGCGTTGAGGAAGCGGCGGAGCATATAGCTGCCCATTCCACGGGCCACAGCGAGGCGATAATCACCTCCGACGAGGCCGCGGCCCGGTTCTTTACCGCCG
>DBWE01000076.1:4469-8844 GCA_002308315.1 Clostridiales bacterium UBA1246
CTGGGCTGCGAGATGGGCATTTCCACGCAGAAGCTCCATGCGAGAGGCCCCATGGGGCTGGAGGAGCTGACGTCGTATAAGTACGTCATACGCGGAAACGGACAGGTAAGGTAAAGGCATGTTCAACGTCTGTGAATACGGGATAATCAACGACGGCGCGAGCGACAATACCGACGCCCTGCGCGCCCTTATCGAAAAAATGGCTCTGAGCGGCGGAGGTACTCTGTATTTTCCGCCGGGGAAATATCTGACGGGCTCGGTGGAGCTCAAAAGCAACATGACGCTTTATCTCGACGCGGGGGCGGAGCTGCTCGCCTCGGGCGACAGGAGCCGTTATCCGATCATCGACTCGGAGCGCATACCCGGCCTTGCCCGGCGCGGCTACGCCGGAGTGGTCTGCGCCTTCAACGCCGAGAACGTCTGCGTCAGGGGCGAGGGGACGATAAATGGACAGGGCGCGAACTGGTGGTTCGGCGGCCCGGACGGCACGCGGAAAGAGGACGATTACATGCGCCCGCGCAGCATTTATTTCGTGCTGTGCCGCAACGTGCGCATAAGCGGGATAAGGATAGTCGACTCTCCCTGCTGGACGGTGCATCCGCTGTGCTGCGAAAACGTGAGCGTCACCTCGGTGTCGATAAAAAACCCGCCCCATTCCCCCAATACGGACGGGATAAATCCCGAGAGCTGCCGCAACGTGCGCATAAGCGACTGCGATATCGACGTGGGCGACGACTGCGTCACGATAAAGGCGGGCACGGAGAACGACCCGCTCCAGAAGCTGCATCCCTGCGAAAACGTCACCGTGACCGGCTGCACCATGAGCAG
Source organism: Clostridiales bacterium UBA1246 (assembly GCA_002308315.1). Taxonomy (GTDB): domain Bacteria; phylum Bacillota; class Clostridia; order Oscillospirales; family Oscillospiraceae; genus UBA1246. The sequence goes on from DBWE01000076.1 coordinate 5,298, forward strand.
AGGTCACGGCGGAGTGGTCATAGGCAGCGAAATGTCGGGAGGCGTGCGCAACGTGGCCATATCCAACTGCGTGTTCCGGGGCACGGACAGGGGCGTGCGGATAAAGACCCGCCGCGGGCGCGCGGGCTCGGTGAAAAACGTGCTCATTAACGGGATCATAATGGACGGCGTGGGCACGCCGGTCACCGTGAACTGCTATTACCGCTGCGGCGCGGACATGAGCGACGGGCGCGTTTTCTCGCCCGAGGCGCAGCCCGCCGACGAAACGACGCCCGAAATATCCGGCATACGCCTCAGGGCCGTATGCGCCTCCGGGGCGAAATTCGCCGCCGCGTACTTCCTCGGCCTGCCCGAGCGGCCGGTAGAGGACGTTTCCCTCGTGGACGTGGATATAGAGATGGACGGCTCTTTCGGCGCGGACGAGCCGATAATGACGCCGATGCACGAAAAGACCTGCGCCGCGGGAGTGTTCATGAAAAACGTGAAGGGTCTTTCGCTGAGCGGAGTCCGCGTGAAAAACGCCCGGGGAGAGCTTTTCGTTGCGGAGAACTGTGAGAACGTATCCGGAGAGGTGCTTCCCTGAAAAAAACTGACAAAGGTAATTTGATATACGACATTAAGTAACATATTATAACTTTCTAATACACAAAAATAATAAAATGCTTACTTAAGTAACTTGAAATTGCGGGAATAACTATCTATAATTAACTCAAGCTCTTATTATTGTACCCCGCGAATTTGAGGGACGGTATCAATGTCAACAAAGAAGATATATTTTATCAACAGCGAGACACTTCTGCTGGAAAGTCTCGACGTATTTTTTTCCTCGCAGAGCGACTTTGCCGTGGTCGGGAAAAGCGGCAAAGCCTCTGTCGCGGTAAAGGAGGTCGAGAGCCTGTCCCCCGACGTGGTGCTTGTGGACCTTAAGGCGGCGGAGGAGGACGGCAGCGGGCTGCTCGCGGAGCTCAGGCGCGTATGTCCGTCAGCCAGGCTGCTTGTGCTCACCACCGGCGGAGAGATATCCGCCGTGATCGACGCCATAGGCGCCGGAGCGGACGGATATATGCTGAAGAGCGCGGGCAGAGACGCCATAATAAACGCCGCGAGAGTCATCGCCGCGGGGCAGGCCGTGCTCGACAGGGGGATACTCGCAAAGCTCCATGAGCGGGTTAAGGACAGCGCGGCGGACAGCGGGCTCAGCGGCCCGGACGAACAGGAATACCGGCGCATGCTCGAGCTGCTGAAGGATCACGAGCGGGCTATATGCGTGCTGGTAGGCAAGGGCAAGAGCAACAAGGAGATATCAGAGACGCTGCATCTGACCGAGGGAACGGTCAAGAACTATCTCTCACGAATTTATAATAAAATGGGACTTCGGGACCGCACCTCCCTGGCGGTCATAATGGCTCGATACAGCTGAAGCGAGGTCCCGTCAGGGTCAAACGCTCAGCCGGGTTTTTCCGGCTGAGCGTTGATTTTGTCGACAAAGTCCTTCGGACTTTATCGACAAAAGGGATGCACTGCGCTTCGCGCACTCGCACGTGCTCGCACGCGCGCTCCGTGAGAGGTATAAGAGTTTCCGTCGAAAATTCATTATATATTCAAAATCGAAGCCCAACGAAGTGGGTTCGATTTTGGGAGGAAGGGCAACGGAACGATACATAGTTTTCGCTGCGCGGCAGCAAAAACGGCGTGAGTGCAGTTTGCCCTGACGAGGGCGTGAACTCTGCGAGGCAGTATGTGTAAATACGGCTGTCCTTTTTGAAATTACGCTTTGTTTGCTGTCGAACGCTCAGCCGGGTTTTTCCGGCTGAGCGTTTTTTCGTCGAACAAGATATAATTTGCAGAAAAAGTTATATAATTATGTTGACAAATTATATCGGAAGTGGTATAGTGTTTTCTGCGGAAAGGTAAGGTGAGACTATTGAAAAAGACCTTATACAGTCTGATGCTCAGCGACGAGGTGGTGCGGGAAATAGACCGCCTGGCCCATCTCGGCGGTACGAGCCGTTCCAATCTGGTAAATCAGATACTTGCCGAATATGTGGACCTGACGACGCCCGAGCGCCGCATAAGCGATATTTTCAGCGCCGTGGAGCAGCTCATAAGCAGCTCCCGCGAGCTGATACCGTTTTTCGCCCCGAATACGCAGACCATGTCTCTGAAAAGCTCGCTGGAGTATAAATACCGCCCCACGGTGAAATACGAGGTGGAGCTCTACCGCTCCGGAGAGGACGAGCTGGGCGAAATATCGGTCATTTTCCGTACGCAGTCGGCGGCGCTGCTGTCGGCAATGGCGGAATTCTTCCGCCTGTGGAAGGCGGTGGAGGACAAGCATCTCAGACCGAAGCTGAAAAAGGAGCTGAGCTATGCCCTTTACGAGGGCAAATTCGTCCGCAGCATAGCCCTGCCGGAGCGCGACTGCGGCGCGGATGAGCTGGCGCGGGCGCTTTCGGAATATATCCAGATGTTCGACAGCCTCATGAAGGGCTATCTTACGGGGCGGCTCGGCCGAAGCGAGATCGACGGGAGCTACGGCGAGTATATGAAGGGCCGCAGCCTGTATATCTGAGCGCGCTTTCATCCGCGTTCCGAACGCGGGATGACCGGGCGCCTTTCGCAGGGCCGGACGGCGTCCGGCCGAAGGAGGAGGGATCGTTATGAACAGCAGAAACTATACGAAAAAGAGCATTGAGACCATACAGCTCGCGCAGCGTATGGCCGAGGAAAATCATAATCAGTACGTCATGCCGGAGCATCTGCTTTACGCTCTGGCGGATCAGGACGGCGGGCTTATCCCGTCGCTGCTGGGCAAAATGGGCGTGGACTGCAACGCGCTGCTGTCCGAGCTGGACACGGTGATCTCCGGGCTGCCCCGCGTAACGGGGGACGACCGGGAGGTATACCTTTCCCGCGAGGCCGACAGGGTACTGACGGCGGCGGAGAGCGCCGCGAAGAGCATGGGCGACGAATACGTTTCCGTGGAGCACATCATGGCGGGGATATTCGCGGCGCCTACCGCGGCGATAAAGAAGATCTTTTCCGACCACGGCATCAACAGATCGAATTTCTCCGCGGAGCTGAGCAAGGTGAAGACCGGCCCCGTGACCAGCGACAATCCCGAGGACAGCTACGACGCGCTGAACAAATACGGCACGGACCTCGTGCAGCGCGCCCGCAGCCAGGAGCTGGACCCCGTCATAGGCAGGGACGCCGAGATACGGAACGTGATACGCATACTGTCGAGAAAGACGAAGAACAACCCCGTGCTGATAGGCGAGCCCGGCGTGGGCAAGACCGCCATAGCCGAGGGCCTTGCCCAGCGCATAGTCCGCGGAGACGTGCCCGACGGACTTAAGGAGAAAACGATATTCTCCCTTGATATGGGCGCTCTGATAGCGGGAGCGAAGTACCGGGGAGAATTCGAGGAAAGGCTCAAGGCCGTGCTTGACGAGGTAAAACGCTCCGAGGGCGGGATAATCCTGTTCATAGACGAGCTGCACAACATCGTCGGCGCGGGAAAGACCGAGGGCAGCATGGACGCCGG
>DBWE01000076.1:8935-9921 GCA_002308315.1 Clostridiales bacterium UBA1246
CTGGAGCGGCGCTTCCAGCCGGTGATGGTGGGCGAGCCCTCCGTGGAGGACACGGTATCCATACTCCGCGGCCTGAAGGAGCGCTACGAGGTATACCACGGCGTTCGCATCCACGACAACGCGCTCGTCGCTGCGGCCACGCTGTCCGACAGATATATATCCGACCGTTTCCTGCCGGACAAGGCCATAGACCTGGTCGACGAGGCCTGCGCGCTGATACGCACGGAAATAGACTCCATGCCCTCGGAGCTGGACGATATACGCCGGCGCATAATGCAGCTGGAAATAGAGGAAATGGCTCTGAAGAAGGAAAGCGACCGGCTGTCGCAGGACAGGCTGGAAAAGCTGAGGGAGGAGCTTGCCAACCTCAAGGACAAATTCAACGAGATGAAGTCCCGCTGGGAGAAGGAAAAGAGCGGCGTGGACGAGGTGAAAAAGCTCAAGGGCGAGATAGAGAACGTGCGCGGGGAGATAGAGAACGCCCAGCTGCACTATGAGTACGAAAAGGCCGCCAAGCTGAAATACTCCGATCTGCCCGAGCTGGAGCGCCGCCTTGCCGAGGCCGAGAAGAACAGCGAAAAGCGGGACGGAGGCGGCATGGTGCACGATACCGTCACGGAAGAAGAGGTGGCGGGGATCGTGGCAAAATGGACGGGCATACCGGTATCCAAGCTGATGGAGGGCGAGCGCGAAAAGCTCCTGCATCTCGACGAAGTGCTGCACCGCCGCGTGATAGGCCAGGACGAGGCCGTTCAGAAGGTGGCGGAGGCCATCATGCGCTCCCGCGCCGGCATATCCGACCCCAACAGACCCATAGGCAGCTTCCTGTTCCTCGGCCCCACCGGCGNNGCGAAGGCGCTGGCGGAATGTCTGTTCGACGACGAGCGCAGCATGGTGCGTATAGACATGAGCGAATACATGGAGAAATTCTCCGTGTCGCGGCTGATAGGCGCGCCTCCGGGATACGTGGGCTACGACGAGGGCGG
>DBWE01000076.1:10043-10516 GCA_002308315.1 Clostridiales bacterium UBA1246
CGGATCACCGACAGCCAGGGCCGCACGGTGGATTTCAAGAACACCGTGATAATCATGACCTCGAACCTCGGCAGTCAGTATCTGCTGGACGGCATCGACGCCGACGGCGGCATAAGCGACGGCGCGGCCGAGGCCGTGCGGGCCGAGCTGCGGCGCAGCTTCCGCCCGGAATTCCTCAACCGCCTCGACGAGATAATCTTCTTCAAGCCTCTTACCAGGGAGAACCTGGAGGGCATAGTCGACAATCTTATCCGCGCCCTCTCCGCGCGGCTCGCCGACAGGACGCTGAGCCTCGAGATAAGCGACGAGGCGAAGGCGATGATCATAGATCAGGGCTTCGACCCCGTCTACGGCGCGAGACCGCTCAAGCGGTATCTGCAGAGCAAGGTGGAAACGCTGGTGGCGAAGAAGATCCTTTCCAGCGAGCTGTCCGCCGGCTCGGTGATAAAGGTGGACGTAAAGGACGGACAGCT
>DBWE01000193.1:0-190 GCA_002308315.1 Clostridiales bacterium UBA1246
TTCTTATAGGTTACGTCTGCTATACCACTTTCCGAAAGCGCAGGGTCTATTCGAACTGGCTGGCGTAGAGCCGGTAGTAATAGCCCTTCTGCAGCATAAGGCTTTCGTGCGTGCCCTGCTCCACCACGTCGCCGTGGTCCACCACGAGTATGTGATCGGCGTTTCGGACGGTGGAGAGGCGGTGGGCGAT
>DBWE01000193.1:247-2713 GCA_002308315.1 Clostridiales bacterium UBA1246
ACGTTGCTGGTCGCCTCGTCGAGGATGAGCATGCCGGTATCGTACAGCATTGCCCGCGCGATGGTAAGCAGCTGCTTCTGTCCTTTGGATATGTTGCCGCCGTCCTCGCTGATGACCGTCTGGTAGCCCCGGGGCAGGCGCATTATATAGCTGTGGATATGCGCCGCCTTTGCCGCGGCGACCACCTCTTCCATGGCGGCGTTCTCCTTGCCGTAGGCTATGTTCTCGAAGATCGTGCCCCGGAAGAGCCAGGTATCCTGCAGCACCATCGCGTAGGCGCGGCGCAGGGAGTCCATCGTATATTCTCTCGCCGGGCGCTCGTCCACGCGTATCTGTCCCGAATCCGGATCGTAAAAACGCATGAGCAGGTTGATGATCGTGGTCTTGCCCGCCCCCGTGGGGCCGACGATGGCTACGGTCTGCCCGGGACCGGCCTCCATGTTCAGACGGTGCAGCACGGTCTTGCCGGGAAGGTAGCCGAAGCTGACGTCCCGGGCCTCCACGTGGCCCCGGCAGTCCTTCAGCTCCGCGGCGCCGTAAATGTCCTTGACCTCCTCCGGCTCGTCGAGCAGACGGAATACCCTTTCCGAGGCGGCGAGAGCGGAAAAGATCTCGTTTACGATGTTGGATATCTCGTTTATGGGCCCGGAGAACTTGCGCGAGTAGAGCACGAAGGTGGATATCTGCTCCAGGCCCACTATGCCGAGCATATACAGTATCGCGCCTCCCATGCCGATGGCCGCGAGACCCATGTTGGCTATCATGCCCACGGTGGGCCCCATGCGCACGCCCAGGCCGTCCGCGTCCCGGTAGGCTTCGGCGGCCTTGCGGTTGATGCGGCTGAAGTCCCCGCATACCCGCTCCTCCTGGGCGTAGGCGAGAATGGTCTTCTGCCCGGTGAACATCTCCTCGGCAAAGCCGTTCATCTCACCGTAGGCGGCGCTGCGCTTTGAGTACAGCGGCCGCGTCTTTTTGCCCATATACCGCGTAAAGGCTATGGAAATGGGGATGGTGGCCGCCATGCACAGCACCAGGGGAACGGAAATGGCGCACATCATGGCGAAGGAGCCCGCAACGGTCACGAAAGCGGTAAGTATCTGAATGACGTCCGCGGACAGGGAGGTGGAGACGACGTCGATGTCGTAGCTCACCCGGCTTATGATATCGCCCGCCTGATGCCGGTCGAAATANNACCGGCAGGGTCATGAGCTTGTTGAAAACGTCCCGCCGCATATTGCGGGCAACCCTGCGGCCCACCCGCATCATGCCGACGGACACCAGAAAGCTCATTATATTCCCGCCCGCGTAGCAGCCCAGCATCCAAAGAGCGTAGCGCTTTACCAGCGCCATGTCCACCCGGCCCGCTCCGAGGCGATAGCCGGCCTCCGCGGCGCCTATGGCCTTGCCCGCGAAGCGCGGGCCGAGAAGATTGCCGACGTTGCTGAGAAGGGCGCAGACAAGGAAAAGAATGACTAACCCTCGATAGGTCAGCAGATAGCGGAGTATACGCCGAAGGGCGCCTTTTGTGTCCTTCGGTCTTTCTTTTTTTCCGCCGCGGTCACCGGGTCCCGGCATTCGTCACGCCCCCTTTCACTGCATGTCGCCCATCTGGATGCCGTAGGTCTCCCGGTATACCGGGCAGGTCTCCAGCAGCTCCCGATGGGTGCCGCAGCCGATTATCTTGCCGTCGTCCATTACAAGGATGCGGTCCATGCCCATAACGGAGCTCACCCGCTGGGCGACCATGATGAGAGTTGTGTCTCCGTAATGCTCGCGGATCGCCCTGCGCATGGAGGCGTCCGTTTTGTAGTCAAGGGCGCTGGAGCTGTCGTCGAGGATAAGCACCTCGGGCCTGCCCGCGAGCGCGCGGGCCACCAGCAGCCTCTGCTTCTGACCGCCGGAGAGGTTTGCTCCCTTGATGGCGGCGGCGTAGTCGAGCCCCTCCGGCAGGGCGTCGACGTATTCCAGCGCCATGGCGTCCCCGAGGGCCGCGCGGATATCATCGTCTGAGAGCCCGCGGCCGAAATTCACGTTTTCGCGAAGAGTGTCCTGAAAGACCATATCGTTCTGAAAGCAGACGCCGAAGCGGCTGCGGAGCCCGTCCCGGTCAAAGGTGCGCACGTCCCTTCCGTCAAGGAATACGCCGCCCTCGTCCGCGTCGTAAAAGCGCAGCAGCAGATGTATCACGGTGGACTTGCCGCAGCCCGTGGGCCCGATGATCCCGAGGCTTTCGCCCTTTTCCAGAGTGAAGGAAACGCCGTCCAGCGCCTTCTCCCGGCTCTCCCCGGCAAAATCGGAAGCGTCGGCGACGCTCCGGCTGTCCTCGCCGTAGCGGAAGCTGACGTTTTCAAAGCGTATGAAGCCCGGCCCGGCGGGACTGAGACCGTCCTCCGGGGCAAGAACGTGCTGATCCGCGGGCGAGCGCAGCACCTCGTCGATACGGTTGGCGGAGGCGCTGGCCTTGCT
>DBWE01000170.1:0-169 GCA_002308315.1 Clostridiales bacterium UBA1246
CGGTGGACATGATGGTGGCCTTGGCCCTGACAATGATGAATTCGCCGGTACGGACGTTGATGCCCGTAGCGCCCACCACTCGCGCGCCCTGTCTGCCGCCCTCATTGAGCAGGCCGGTGGCCATGACACGGTCCAGCACCTTTACGCCCTGCTTGAGGCATTCCTTTTT
>DBWE01000170.1:192-366 GCA_002308315.1 Clostridiales bacterium UBA1246
GATGCGCAGCACGGTGTTTTTCCGCGACTCCGGCGGGTTGAAGCCCGGCTGATCCCATCCGGGCCGGGCGAGATAGCCCGCGTGGCGGGTGTAACGGGGGGAGACCATGAACTTGGTCTCATCGTCTCGGCCCTCGGCCCCCACGAATTCATCGTCCGTGTCCCGGATCTTGCC
>DBWE01000170.1:394-6812 GCA_002308315.1 Clostridiales bacterium UBA1246
CCGATGCCGTTGGAGAAATCCCCCAGGGCCTTCGTCATCTCTACAGCCCACTCGTCCGGGTCCACCCGGCTCAGAGGATTAAGAGGCACGTTGCACCAGTGATCGCAGCCGGGGCCGCCGGAGCCGGAGCGCTTCACGTCGCCCTTCTCCATGAGCACCACCTTCGCTCCGTGGCGGGCGGCTGTGATGGCGGCCCAGCAGCCTGCGATGCCGCCGCCCAGGACCAGCACATCGGCTTCCAGTTCCGTTTCCTCACCGAATTTGATGGGATAGGGCCATTCGGGCGGCGTTCCGGTCTCGTTGAGGTAATCATGCCAGGTTCCCATTGTTCGACCTCCTTCAGATTTTTTGTTATACGTTTCTGACAGGATTATAACACAAAAGTTATCCGGGTTTAAAGAGTCGGTCTTTTTTTTCTGCTTCGGTCATTCCCGGCGCGGCATAGAGCAAGCGCCGTCATTTGAGGCCGGCTCTTCCCCGGTGCTTTCTGCGGCAGTCCTTCGGACGCTTTTTGCGCTGAAGCTGTCTTTATTGACAACCGGCTCCGGCTGTGGTATATTGCCGCCGGCAGCACCAACAGGATCAAGGAGCGCTTCGGGCGTGACGCCGGCGGTCGGATTTTCGGCAGCTATAGCACTTGATTGAGGCAGCTGCCTTTTTGCTTTCCCCTCCGATGTATGCGGTTATGACGGCCATGACGCGCGCCTTGCTGGACGGTACTGCCTCCACACAGCAGCATTACTTTAAGCGAATTATTTTCAAAAAGCCCTTGCAATTCAAAAACTTAAAGCGTACAATAGCGGAAAAGGGGGGATCGCGTTGAGCGAATACGACAAAAGCGTATTTGCGTCCAATCTGTACCGCCTGATGGCGGCGCGCGGGATCAAGGCCGTTGACGTTGCGGAGCTGCTGCATGTCAGCAAATCCACCGTATCCAGCTGGCTGAACGCGCAGAAGACGCCGCGCATGGACAAGATAGAGACACTCGCCGAGTATTTCGGCGTGGCGAAATCGGAATTGATCGAGAGCGCGGGGAAAGTGCTGATCAACGGCGATCCCGAGCTGACCGATTACCTTAACGAGCTGCAGACCAGACCCGAGATGCGCATGTTCTTTTCTCTGGCTAAGGACGCCACGAAGGCCGATGTGGAGCTTGCCGTGAAAATGCTGGAGGCGCTCAGAAACAGACATGACTGAAAATATCGGAGGAGAGGTGTTCGTCCGCATAATCCCTCTGCCCAGGCGCGTGGGAGCGGTGGTGCTGCCGAACGACGACGGCACCTATGACGTATATATTTCCTCACATCTGGATCAGAAGCAGAGAGAACAGAAGCTCGCTCACGAGCTCAGGCACGTGGCGGGAGAGCATTTTTACCGGGATATCGACGTGACGCTTGCCGAGGCGGAGGCCGGCTCCGGGTGCGCGGAGACGGGCCGGAGAAGAAAAAAAGGCAGAAAGGAGCAGAGATCATGAAACATCGTATCAGAGCGGCTGCCGCGCTGCTGCTCCTGCTCGCGCTGCTCGCCGCCCTTGCCGGCTGCGCCGGGCAGAGCGGGTACGCTCCCCCGCAGGAGAGCGGGTATATCGTTTTTGAAACGTCGGAGCCGCAGAGAGGGGAGGAGGCGGAGCCGCCGGGGCATACGCCCTCGCCGGAGTCCGTGCCGACCGGCGATCCCTCGCCGGAGCCCGCGCCCTCCGAACAGCCCGCTCAGGCGGGAAACGAAGCCGAAAAGCCGGATGAGGACGGGTACTATTACACCGCGGAAGAAGTGGTGCTGTATCTGCATTATTACGGCAGGCTGCCCGGCAATTACATAAGCAAGAACGAGGCGCGGAAGCTCGGCTGGGAGGGCGGAAGCGTGGAGAAATTCCGCGAGGGCGCCGCCATAGGCGGAGACAGGTTCGGCAATTACGAGGGTCTGCTTCCCGAGAAGGACGGACGCGGGTATACCGAATGCGATATCGGCACCGAGGGCAAAAACGGCCGGGGAGCCGAAAGACTGATCTTTTCCGACGACGGGCTGTATTTTTATACGACCGATCATTATGAAAGCTTTACCGAGCTTTACGTAACGCCGGAAGGTGAGGTGGTGCGGAAGTGAAAACGTACGTTCTGGACTGCCGCCGCATGTCCGATAAGGCCGGGGCTCACGCATATATCAAAAGCGTATTCGGCTTTCCCGAATATTACGGGGCAAATCTCGACGCGCTGCGCGACTGCCTCGGCGAGCTCGGCGAATGCACGGTGCGCTTCGAAGCGCCGTGGGCGCTCGCCGCGCTGGGCGATTACGCGCTGAAGCTGCTTGCGGTGTTCCGCGCCGCGGCGGCGGAGGGAAGCATACGTCTCGTCTGACGCCGGTCCTGCGGCGGGAAACAATTATGTGGATTTTACGGAGAGCGGATGATATAATCGTTTACATATAAGTTTTCGGCGGGTCGGGCGGCGGAAATACGCCCGGCCGGACGCGGATAACGGAAGAATGATACGGGGGGTTGATCGCATGTATACCGAGCGCAGGATATGGATGGCGCAGAGCGAAGGCAAAAATCAGTACCTTCTGCCGAACATGGCTAACCGTCACGGACTCATCGCCGGAGCCACCGGCACCGGAAAAACCATCACCATGAAGGTGATGGCGGAGTCGTTTTCCGATATGGGCGTGCCGGTGTTTTTCAGCGACGTCAAGGGGGACCTCAGCGGCATGATCAGTCCCGGTCGGGACAGCGAGGACATGCAGAGCCGGATACGCCGCTTCGGCATCGGGAATTTCGCATACAAGGGATATCCCGCCCGCTTCTGGGACATATTCGGCGAGGAGGGACATCCGGTCCGCGTGACGGTCTCGTCCATGGGGCCGCAGCTGCTCGCGCGGCTGCTGGATCTTACCGACGTGCAGGCGGGCGTGCTGAGCATCGTCTTCAAGGCCGCCGACGACAACGGCCTGCTTCTGCTGGACCTCAAGGATCTTCGCGCGATGCTGCAGTACGTCGGCGATAACCGCGCGGAGTATACCACCATGTACGGCAACGTGTCTTCGGCGAGCATAGGCGCGATACAGAGGGCGCTGCTTGCCTTCGAGGACGAGGGCGGACAGTGTGTTTTCGGAGAGCCCGAGCTGGATATACGCGACTGGATGCGTACCGATCCCGACGGGAGGGGATATATCAATATCCTTTCCGCAAAGAGACTCATAGGCAGCCCCAAGGTATACGCGACCTTCCTGCTGTGGATGCTCAACGAGCTTTTCGAGAAGCTGCCGGAGATCGGCGATCCCGACAAGCCGAGAATGATATTTTTCTTTGACGAGGCTCATCTGCTGTTTGACGGCGCGCCGAAGAGCCTGGTGCAGAAGATCGTGCAGGTGGTCAAGCTCATACGCTCCAAGGGCGTGGGCGTGTATTTCGTTACCCAGTCGCCCTCCGATATCCCCGGCGAGGTGCTGGCGCAGCTTTCCAACCGCGTTCAGCACGGTCTGCGCGCCTATACCCCCGCGGAGCAGAAGGCCGTCCGCGCCGCCGCGGCGTCGTTCAGGGAAAACCCGGCCTTCAACAGCGAAAAGGCTCTGATGGAGCTGGGTACCGGCGAGGCGCTGGTGAGCTTCCTCGATGAAAAGGGCATCCCCTCCGTCGTGGAAAAATCAAGGATACTGCCGCCGCAGAGCCTCATGGGCCCCGCGGACGAGAGCGAGGTAAAAAGACTCGTCAACTGCGACGAGTTCGAGCTGAAATACAGAGACAGCGTTGACAGAGAGTCCGCCTATGAGATAATCATGCGGGCGACCGAGCAGCTTGCCGCGGAACAGGCCGAGGCTCAGCAGGCCGCGCTTGCCGAAAAAGAGGCCGCGGCCGCCGAGAAGCAGAGACAGAAGGAAGCCGCCGCGGCGGAAAAGCAGAAGAGCAAAAAGAGCTCCGGCAAGGCCGGCGTGGTGCAGAAGGCGACCACCGCCGCCGCGTCGAGCGTCGCGCGCTCGGTAAGCACCAATATGGTCAACAGCGTGCTCGGAGGCAAGGTCAGCAGCGCGGGCGCCATAGGCAAGCGCGCGGCGACCAACGCCCTCAGCTCCGTCATGCGTACCGGCACCACGGCGATAATCAGAGGTCTCTTCGGCACAAAGAGATAAAAAAACGAAGGCGCTCCCGCGGGAACGGATTTCCCGCGGGAGCTTTTTGCGTCCGATATTCCGTGATCGTTATTTCACTATAAATCCCGCCGCGACGTACAGCAGCAGGGAGATCAGCGCGAAGGCGGCGCTGTACGGCAGTCTTACGCGCAGCACGGCCTTCGGGTCGCAGCCGATGGCGTTGCCCACGTAAAGACTGTCGCCGGAGACGACGCAGAGCTTTTCTCCGGCAATGCCCGCCGCGCAGACGGCGCCTACGCACAGCGCCGGCGGCAGTCCCAGCATGCCCCCGAGATGCAGGGCTATGGGAAAGGCTATCGCGTACATGGACCAGGACGAGCCGAGGGCGACGGTAAGAAGCGTGGAGGCGGAAAACAGCATCGCGGGTATCAGCCGGGATACGGGATCGAGCACTTCTATCAGCCCGTCGAAGTACAGTGCTATCTCGAGCCTGTCAAGCAGGGTGGAGAAGCATATGCTGAGAAGATAGAGGACTATGGGCAGGGTCATGCTCTCGATCCCGGCAAGGAGCTGTTCGGCGAACTGCTCGGGGGACATGAGCTTTTGCGAGCAGTAAAGAAAGAACATGACTATCAGCGTGAACGTGAGCCCGCAGGCGCTGTCCACGACGAAGCTGCCGGAAACGATGCTGCGCACCGCCATGGAGGACAGCGCGAGCACGCCTATGGGGATGAGCAGATTGTATATCCTGCCCCAGGTCTCGGTCTCATCCCTGACGAGATATTTCTCGCTTCCCGAGGGCCACAGCTCTCCGCCGGCGTTAACGCGCGTTTCGGCCTTTTTGAGGGCTTTGGAGCGGGGCAGCAGCCCGAAGGAGAAAAGCAGCATCGCCGCGAGCGAGACGACGGAGAAAAAGTTGAAGGGGATGGAGCGGCAGAACAGCCCGAAGCCGCCGCTGTTTATAGGAACGAGTATGCCTATCACGAATATGCCCCAGAGAGACAGCGGCGAGAAAGAGCAGAGCACGGTAGGCAGCATGCTCATCATCAGCGCCTGTTCCTCGCGCGGGGAACGCTGCTCGTCCGCGGCGGAGCGGAGACCCGAGGAGGCGCAGAGCAGATTTAGCCCGTCGTCTATCGAGGTCACGGCCATCATCGCCGCCGCCGACAGGCGCACGCCCCGGCGCGAGCGCAGGCGGCTGTCCGCGAGCTTTCGGAACGCGGTGACCGCGCCGGAATATTCTATCAGCGTGACGACCGCTCCCATCAGCGCCATTACGAGGACGGTAAAAACGTTGTCCGGGGATATCATCGTTTCCATCAGCGCGTCGGTATACCCGACGGATATCCCGCTGCGGTATACCAGCACCGCCGCGAGCATGCCGGATATCACGAGGGACTCCACCGTCCGCCGGGTCACGAAAGCGTAGATTATCATGAAGGCCAGCGGCACGGCAAAGAGCGGAAAAGCCGTATCCGCGGGGAGCAGGAGAGCGGCGGCAAAAATGACGGCGACCGCGCCGTAGTGCAGCAGCAGCCTGCGCAGGGTCATGGGCGTTTGATTTCCGGGAGCCTGGAGCATGCCTCTCTGCATGCGCGACAGGGCGATGACCTGGGTGTGTTTGTTGGAGACCTGGCCGTATACCCGCTTCATCAGCTCTCCGTAGATATCCGGATGACGGGAAAGAATGTCCATCATGTCGCCGCTGTTGAGGCGGTAGACCGTCGTGCGGCCCTGGGAGCGCACCGTGGAAAGACGTTTTTGGCGGGCCAGGACGGCGTATTCTCCGAAATACTGCCCCTCGCGCATGATGTTTATCTGCTCGCCCTCGCGGCTGAGCACTATCGCCGTGCCGGACTCGAGAAAGAACATCCCGTCCGGCTCGCCGTCTATCGTACAGATATCCTGCCCGTGGTCGAAGCGCAGGGGAACGAGCCGCGATCTTATATCCGCGAGCTCTTTGTCTCCCTCTTCGTCTGACGCTATGCCGAAGAAGTCGCGTATATAATCGTCGTCAATGCGATGCATCGGTGATACCTCCGCTGTAATGTTCAGGGGCTTATCAAGATTATCACAGCCGGGGGAAATATTCAAGAGAGCGCCGCTCTGTCCCGGCTGCCATATTGGCTGCTGAAATCTGCTCCGTCGATTTCACCAAGCTCGATCATAAAGCTGCTTGCCTTGAAACAGACACGGAGATATGGTAGAGTTTGTATGAAACGATCAGGCAAACCGGGATTTGCGGAGGTAACAATATGAACGATAATAAGAAAAATGACAAGAACGATAAGGGCTCATACGGTCTGCCGATCGGTATGTGTATAGGAATTGCGAT
>DBWE01000170.1:6911-9906 GCA_002308315.1 Clostridiales bacterium UBA1246
ATAACGATGACGATACGGACGATAAGCGGTAGGCATACAAATCCAGGTTTGTCGAGCGGCCTCAGAAATGGGGCTGCTCTGTTTTTGCCTGTGAGCCGTCCGGCTTTGTGCGTATTCATCAACGGTTCCGGTGGCAGGCATAACAGCAGCGCAAAAGGCAACCGGGACTCCGCTCTTGCCATGAGCGCCGGGCGGGGATATAATATGACGGCGCCGCCGGAATACCGCTTTTATACAACATAACGGAAGGACGATGAAATATGACGTATGAGTACGACAAGCCCGTGGCGGATATGACGCCCGGAGATCAGATAGAGGGATTTTACATTCTGTCCGACATACAGGTCAGGACGTCTTCCGCCGGCAGCCCGTATGTCAGCGCCAGGATATCGGACGCGGGCGGCGTCATGGACGCCAAGATATGGAACTACGCGGGCGGTCTCGAAGAGGAGGACAACGGCAGGGTCTTCAAGCTGCGCGGAGAGGTGGGGCAGTACAAGGGCTCGCCCCAGTTCAGCATCCAGCGCATACGCCCGGCGGACGACGGCGACCACTACGATCTTGAGGCGCTCGTGCCCTGCGCGCCCATCGACGCGGATAAGGCGGAGGAAGAGCTGCGGAGCATGGTCCTGTCGATGAAGGACGGGGATTACAGGGCGATATGCCTTGCGATGCTCGACAGGTGCGGAAAAGTATTTTTCGCCATGCCCGCGGCAAAGAGCTTTCATCACGCGTTCCTCCACGGCCTGCTGATGCACACTCTGAACATGATGCGCACGGCGGATTTCCTCGCGGAGCTGTACGGGGATATAATAGACCGCGATCTTCTCCTGGCGGGCACGATGCTGCACGACTTCGGGAAGAGGGAGGAGTTCGCCCTGTCGAAGCTCGGCCTGGTGAACGACTATACTCCCCGCGGCAAGCTGCTGGGCCACCTTTATATCTGCGCGGAGCAGGTGGCGGCTCTGGCGCGGGAGCTCGGCGCGGACGGGGAAAAGTCGATGCTGCTGCAGCATATGATACTCTCTCATCACGGGACTCCGGAGTTCGGCGCGGCCGTGGCGCCCCAGTGCGCCGAGAGCGAGCTGCTGTCGTATATCGACCTTATAGACAGCCGCATGGAGATATATGCCGAAACTCTCGGGGACACCCCGCCGGGGCAGTTCAGCGCCCGGGTGTATTCTCTGGACAAGGCGATATACAATCACGGCGGCGGACGCTGACAGACAGCCGCTTCGCCTGACGCTCCCGCCGCCCGGCGGCCCGGCTCGGCGGAGCCGAAAACCGCAGGACCGGAATAAACAGTAAACGACAAATGAGCTCTGCCGGACTGAACGCCCGACAGAGCTCATTTTATATCCAGGATAAACTCAGGCGGCCCCGCCGTACTTTTTGACCGCGGCGCTGTCGAACGAGCAGACGTTGCGGCTGAGCAGCACCGAGTCCTTGAAGAGCCTGAGTATCAGGTAAACGTAATAGATCGTGAATACGGTCGAGTTCGAGCCCGCGAGGGAAATGCAGCAGAAGTATACCGCCGCTCCGGAAAAGGCCAGCGACTGCCCCGCTTTTCCGCGGCCTACCGAAAAGCCCGCGAGGCAGTACATCGCCCAGGCGGCGGCGCACAGGCCGAGGAAATCGTACATTACCGCCGAAAGGGAGGGGACTGCCGAATAGGTCTTGTAATATATGATTATAAGAACGCATACGAAGACGATCTGCAGCACCAGGGAGAAAAAGCGGTCGTCTCCCTTTTTGCCGCGCAGCAGCGACAGATCCAGCCCCAGCTCGGCCGAAGCCGCGAGAAACGCCAGCGCGGCGAGTATGCACGGGGCAAGGCCCTTTCCCTGTCTGAATTCCGTGAAGCCGATGACGGCCGCCCATATCACCGCAAGCAGCATAAGAGCGGAAAGTATAACGGGCACGGGAGTGGCGGGATGAAAGGCGGCGTCGTAGTCCGCGGAGGGATCCGCCTTTACGCGGCGGGAAAAAACGAGGAAAAAGACCGCGGCGAGCACGCTGAGAGCGATCAGGGCTCCCGTGACGGGAACGAACGAGAACAGTCCCGTTTCCGGATCGCGGGCGGAGCGGAATTCAAAGTAACGCAGCGCCGCGCCCGCCAGAGACAGCACGACGGTGCCCAGGGCAAATACAACTGCGGGTTTACGCATATCTGCACGTCCTTACGACATATATTTTTATCGGTACGGGACCGGGCTTTGATATTATACGGCCATGCGTCGCCTCGTGCGGCACGGCCCCGAAGCGTCTCCCCTCGGAGAGGCGGCGCGGTGAAAAACCATTTCATGCTCATTATACCACTGCTTGAGAAAAAAGGAAGTGCTGATTTTGGAGAAATTACGTTCCGTACTCGCGGTGTCCCTCGTTTCCGTGACGACGATACTGCTCATGGCTCTGATAGCGGCGCGGCCGGGCGCGGCGGAGAGCTCCGCCGTAACGGCTCCCGCGGCGGAGCTTATACGCAGAGCGGGCCTTTGGCTCGAGACGGACGGCGGGGAGTCGGCGGACCGCGCCTCGCAGGTGCTGCTCATCACCGACGAAGGAGAAAAAACCACGGACATGCACAGCTATCTCGTCGGCACGGTCGCCGCGGAAATGCCGGCGTCGTTCATGCCGGAGGCGCTCGAGGCGCAGGCGGTGGCAGCGAGGACCTTTACGTATTTCCGCATGACGGAGGAGCGCGTCCACGACAACGGCGCGGTATGCTCCGATCCCGGCTGCTGCAAGGCGTATGCGGATACCCGGCAGCTGAAGGAACGCTGGGGGGATGATTGGCGCGAAAATCTCCGGAAGATCGAGCAGGCGGTCGAGCGGACGGACGGAGAGATAATCGTTTACGACGGGCTGCCGGTATTCGCCGCGTTCCATTCCTCGTCCTGCGGCAGCACCGAGGACAGCGAGAACGTGTGGAGCGGGGCGCTGCCGTATCTCAGGAGCGTGGAAAGTCCGGAAAAGGCAGAGGACGTGCCGGGGTACT
>DBWE01000170.1:10027-10712 GCA_002308315.1 Clostridiales bacterium UBA1246
AGGCTGAAAAGCGTCAGCCTCGGCGGAGTGAGGCTCAGCGGGACGCAGCTGAGGATGCTGCTCGGCCTGCGAAGCACGGCGGTGATCTGGGAGCTGGAGGAGGACGGGATCCATTTCCACGTTTCCGGCTACGGTCACGGCGTGGGCATGAGCCAGTACGGAGCCGAGGTCATGGCGGAAGACGGAGCGGATCACGCGGAGATACTCGCCCACTACTATACCGGCACGTCGCTTGAAAAGCTGAGCGCCGCGGAGGCGCGGGAGCTGTCGGGCGGCCGGGAACGGGATAATTGAGAAAAATATCCTTACCGTCTTGCTTATGCGCCGTGAAAAGAATAAAATGAGCTCCGATAAAAAACAGCGTTCGGACCGTTTCGGAAACGGCCGGACCGCGCATGAAGCGGAGCGCGGTCCCGTTTGCCGGCGAAGACCGGCGCGGGATATGCGTTTGGGAGGAAAACATGGATTACGCCGAGAGATCGCTGCGCCTGCACGAGCAGTGGCGCGGAAAGCTGGAAACAGTACCGAAAATGAAGATAAGCGGCAGGGAGGACCTGTCGCTGGCGTATACGCCGGGCGTGGCTCAGCCCTGCCGTGAGATCATGGCGGACAGGGACAAAAGCTGGGATCTTACCTGGCGCGGCAACACCGTGGCCGTGGTGACCGACGGTACCGCCGTGCTCGG
>DBWE01000072.1 GCA_002308315.1 Clostridiales bacterium UBA1246
AGTTCAGCCTGTCGGTAAGCACGTCGCGGCAGTAGCAGATGCACGAGTCCGTGATCTGCGACGCGTTTACACCGCTGAGCTTTGCCAGCCGGTCGTCGGCAAGAGTCACGCCGGCTCCGAGATCGTTTGAGATCATGGCGGCTTTGCCGTGATGCTCCGTGTAATACCGCGTAAGCGCCATCATCNNGAGCCGAGAAAGCCGCTGAATACCGCAAATTTTCTCATATTTCATTCTCCCTGCCGTTTATATGCCGCTTCGGCGGCAGCATGCTTCCGGGCGTTCTTCGGAAGACTGTTCACCCGTACCGCGCATCCGCGCCCGCGGCGCGGACGCCGGGCAGACCGTATCGCCCCTTTCGGAATTCGGAAGCTTTACCTGAATGCCGCTTTCAGCTGAAACAATACCTTGCGGGGCTTTGTGATCAGGGCCTTGACAAGCCGGAATATCCAGCAAAACGGGAGCAGTACAGGAACGGCGTCAAGCACGGGATAAAGCGTCTTCATCGTCCTGAGCGGCAGAAACATCCTGGAGAAAAGATATCCTGCGCGGCCCTTTCGGGCGACCTGGTTTTTTGCGCGGTTTGCCCAGGTGCCATAGGTTCCGGAGGAGGCTATATAGTCGAGCATTTCGATGTCCGCCCCGGTAAGCTCATCGCCGCTGAACAGCCGCATGGCGAGGCTGCGGTTCTGTTCCTCAAAGGCGGAAATGTCCAGCTTCTCCAACTCCCCGGCAATATGGGACCAATCCAGCCCTTCGCCCTTTTTTTTCAGGAATACATAAGTATCCAGCAAAGACCGCAGACCGGTCCCGCTGCCGGAATAATGCTTATACTCATGGGCGATCATGTAGATATAGAAATCCTCGTCGCTGAAATGATACCCGTATCGGCTGCCCTCGTTCCGTATCAGACGGCTTTTGACGTCTTTATAATACTCTACGAATTTGACGTTTTGTCCGACGCCGAACAGGGAGCGATGCATCTCGAAGTTCAAGACCGGAGGCTTGAAGTAATGGTCGTGAACGCCTCGGCCGAAGGAGGGACCGGCGGAAAAGCCGAGGCTTTCCATTATCGCCTTAACGTCATGCGTCCGGGTATCGTCGTACAGAATATCATTATCCGACATCTGCCTCATACCGAGCTTCGGGTACAGCTCTTTCAGAACACAGCCCTTCATAGGGGCATACATGATGCCTTCTTCCTCAAATTTCGCAAGGACGGCGCCGCGCTCTGCGTCAAAGGCCGCCGCCTTGAAGACGGCCTTGCCTTTGGCCTGGGTGAAGGCGTCGTCCCTCACGCCCGCGCTTTCCAGCGCCATGGCGGTTATGCCGGTGAGCATGTGGCGGTCCGCGGCTTTGAAGAGTTTTTCCGGATCCATTTTTCCGACACGCTCCGCGTCCGGCACCGTATCATTCACCGCGCAGGCGGCAAGGAACGCTACGTCAAGAACGGCGGCACGGTATTCTTCACCTGTCACGGCAGATCACCCCGTTCTCCGTAAATTCCAATACTCTGTCACAAATCGTCAGCGCCGCCGGGCGGTGGGTCACGATGACCACGGTCTTGTCCGTCAGCGTCCGCAGGTTTTGCAGCAGCCGCCGCTCCGTGTCGGTGTCGAGAGCCGCGGTGGCCTCGTCCAGCAGCAGGATCGGACTGCCGGAGAACAGCGCGCGCGCAATGGCGAGCCGCTGCATCTGACCCTCGGAAAGTCCCGCGCCGCGCTCGCCCAGCAGGGTATCCGCGCCGTCGGCCAGCTCCGAAACGAACTCATAAGCGCAGGCGATACGAAGGGCCTGCCCGAGCCTGGCTTCATCCCGCGCCGCATCCGGCTCGGCAAAGCCGACTATCTCCCGTATGGTGCCGTTCATCAAAGCGCAGCCCTGGGGCACATAGGCAAAAAGGCGNNGTCCCGCTCATCAGCATGTTCCCCTGCGGCACATAGGCGAACAGCCGGCTGTACGACGCGTCCAGCGCCGTTTCCTTCCCCTGCGCGTCGGTATAATACCGCCGTCCGGCGTCGGGCGTATACACGCCCATCAGAAGCTTCAGCGCCGTGGATTTCCCGCAGCCGCTGTGCCCGGTAAAGGCGACCGTTTCGCCCTTCTTTATCTCCAGCGACAGGCGCTTCAAAACAACGGGCATATCGTCCTTGCTGAGCTCTCCCGCGTCTTCGGCGGCGGGATAATAGGTGAAGGAAACGTCCTCCAGGCCGATGGAAGAGAGTTCGTTTTCGTAGAAAGCCGTCATTTCGGCAAGCGGCTTCGCGCCGCCGCCGTCCCCGGCGAAGCTTTCCGCTTCCATGAGCCGCTCGGCGGAGGCCAGCATGGCGTAATACCGGGGCAGGAAGCCCGTGATGTTTGCAAAGGGCGTCTGGATCTGCGTTATGAGCTGGGTGACGGCCGTCAGCGTACCGAAGCTGACGGTCCCCTTCAGGATACCGAAGCCGCACCAGCCCACGCCAAGCAGATACATTCCGCTCATCGCGGCGCCGAAACCGATATTTGCGAGATTTGAAAAACGGTTGCGCCGCATACGGGCCGCCTTATGCGCCAGCATTTTCTCGCCCGCTTCCCGCCGCGTCTGCTCCTCGGCGGCGAAGGAGCGGATCATGACCATGGCGCCGATGCGCTCTTGCAGGAAAACGCGCAGCCGCCCGTCCGCTTCCTGGATATGCCTGTGCAGCGTCTTGAGCCTGCGGCGAAAAAGCCAGGTGAACAGCATAAGCGCCGCGCCGCCGGGAATAAAGACCGAGGCAAAGCGCGGCTCCAGCACAAGGATCATCACGAGCGCGCTGACGAGCTTCACGGCCATGCCCGCGAGACCTGGAACGATGTCCGTATATCCGTCCGCCGCGACCTTGGCGTCATTCGTCAGGCGATTGAGCCATTTGCCGGAATGGACGGCGCTGACACGCAGGAAATCCTTATGCAGCAGCGTGTCCGTCAGGCGCTCCTTGAAGATGTTTTCCATGGTCGCTTTGGAAAGCTCCGTCAGCCACCGTATTACGGCCCGCAGCGCGAGCTGTACGGCCGCAAGCCCGATGAGCGCGGCGAGAAAGCGCCGGAAGCCCGCGCCGTCGTGCGCCGCGGCCGAGTCCACGATATCCCGCAGCAGCAGGGCGTAGAGCACTCCGGAGGCGCCGTGAAGGGCCTGCGCCGCGGCAAGGAAAAGGATATTCAGTTTTTTCTTTCCCGGCACGGCCCAGAGCCAGCGGAGCGCAGCGTCTTTCATTTCTTTCTCATCTTCCGTTTCAAAACACGGATCCCTTTCAGCACAACGGCGCGCAGGGGATAAAAACCGCACCACAGACGGACGCGGAGCCGATATCCGAAGCCGCTCATCGAAAGCTCTTTCCCGTCCCGTATGACCGCCGTCAGCACGCCGACGACGTGCCGGTCCGTGATGCCGGTCTCCCTGTGCAGCCTGTTATCCCCGCGGAGCACATAATCGTTTTCCCGTACCTTCACAACGCGGTGCAGCACATACTGACCGCTGTCCCGGCGATAGAGAGGCACATCGTACTTTTTCAGCCTGCCGGAGGGCCGCTCTATCACGAGCAGATCGCGCCCCTGCCGGATAAGCGGGCGCATACTGTCGCCCACGTTGGAATATATGAGCCGCCCTTCTTTTTCGAGCAGCTCCTCAAATGAGCTGTTACTCATCAATAGCGCCTATCTTCCGCAGCTCGGCAAGAGCTTTCTTCACGTCCGTTTCGATGCTGCCCTCCGGCGCGTCGAAGCGGGCTTTCATCGCGGCGATGAGTTCGGCCTCGGTGGTATCGTTTTTCAGCAGCTCCAAAACCGCTCCCAGAGTTTTGTTGCCCCGGACTACGCCTGAAAAGCCGGCGCGTCCGGTGGGAACGAGGATGCTCTCGCCGCCGTCGGTATTGTGGAGAAGGAAATCCCTGCTGAGTTTCATTCTGTTTATCCTTTCATCGCGTCATAGGCGATCCTCGCCGCCTCAGGCTCCGTATTGCAGCCCAGCCGCCGGAGACTGACCGAGGAGGTCAGCCTGTCGATCAGTGTCAGCGTCATGCTCATAGCCGCGCCGTCGGCGGGGCGGTATACCTGCTGCAGAAGCATGGGGTAGGCTTCGCCGGCCGTGATCGTTCTTATTGCGTTTTTCTCCGCCCGCTCCAAAATGCAGATCGCTTTCAGAGGCACGGTGATATTCGAGCTCAATCCGTGCTTTCCCGCCCAGGGAGTGCCGCAGGCCGCCGCGCCGCCGGCGGTGACGCGGACGAACGGCTTATCATCGTTGACCATTACGGCGCGTTCTCCCAGCAGCTCCCGCCACAGGCGCGTGTGAGTGCTCTTGCCCGTGCCGCTTCTGGCTATGAAAAGGTAAGCTGCGCCGTCCACCGCCACACAGGAGCCGTGAAACAGAACGGTATCGTACCGCGGCATCTGCTCGGCGATCTTCCGATATACCGCCAAAGTCTCCAGATATCCGTCCGAAAACCGTATTGCGGGTTTGCCCGAGAGCTTGTCCCCGCGGGCGGATCTGTCCCTCTCGCAATCAATGTCCGCCTGCCCCGTCCGCACGGCAAAGTCCGGCGCGGCGTCGGGAGCGAGGTAAGGCGCGCAGAGGCGGTGGACCTCGTCATGCAGCGAGGTCACGGCGATATTCCGTTCTGCGATAGAATAGATATTAGTCATTTCTTAACTCGAAGCGGCAGGCGTCCGATACCGGCCGCCTGCCGTCTGTTTTGTACGGATG
>DBWE01000087.1:0-3119 GCA_002308315.1 Clostridiales bacterium UBA1246
CGAAAGCGACACTCCCGCCGACGAGCCCACGGCAACGGCGGAAGCTCTGCCTCCCGAGGAGAGCGAGGGACAGGCCGCGCCCCTCGAGCCTGACGAACCTGTCGAGTCTGTCGAACCCGCAAGGCAGGACGGCGAACGCTTTGAAGCGGTCATCATACTCGAGGGCATGGAGGAGACCGTCCGGTACGAACACGTCAGGAACGAAAGCATCGGTTTCGAGATGGACTATGACTACGAGTCGACGGTACGGCAAAGCGAGGCGGAGCGGGAACGCTTCATTTCGGTCTATGACGATCCCGCGGATCCCGAAAATTATCTTGAGCTTACCTTCAGCGCGGAAAATGCCGACGCCGCCGCGGCGTCCGTGAAAGAGACGCTTTCGCAGGAGTATGAGCTCCTCGAGGGCACGCGCACGCTTGACCGCGCGGGCGACTGTATACGGATCGAGGCTTCCGAGCTCAAGGGCGGAGGAGGAATGCCTCGGCTGCTGCAGGCGGTGTATTTCATCCCGGCGGCAGACGGCTGCATCGTCGCCGCGGAACACTTCTCCGTTGAGAGCGCAGAGGGCTTCGGCAGACGCTTCTCTTATATGCTGAACACTCTGGAGGTCATCGACCGGAACGGAAAAAGGATCCTTTCGGACGAACAGGCGCTCTCGGCGGTCAGGAATTACTGCTGCGCCGTCAATCCGGAGCTGGAGAGCATGGTCAGCGGCGGAGAGCAACGGATTTATTGGGAAATAAGCTCTTCCGACGAGGACGGGATCGTGGTTTTGTACAGATCGTACACGGGCGCTCAGATCCGTTATTATATCGACCGGCTCACGGGAGACGCATATTCGACGGAGTTCGTTCCCGGAATAACGCCGGAGGAAGAGCGGACGGAAGAAAGCCTGAACGTGTGGGACTACACGGACTGAGCCGCGGTTCAGCCGCGCCCCCTTTCTCTGCCGACGGCGAAAAAAAGGGGCCCTATATCTCTCAAAACGCGGTCCGTTTTGTCGGTCCCGCGTTTTGTTTTTTACTTTCTCTGTCAAAAAAGCAAGGTTTTATTACTACCTGTCGTCGATACAGCTTCTTTTTCTTGAAACAAGGACATAATTGTGCTAAACTATTTTAGTATATGCCTTTACGTTTTATTGCTTTCCGTCAATGATCCGGCTCGCGGAAAAAAGAATATTTACTATAGATGTGGGAACTGATATCATGGTCGAAACCAATGAAAACGGAAAAAGCGGTCTGCGCCTTCGCTGGCTGAACGCCGTCATGATGATACTGACGGTGCTGATAACGCTGCTGCTGTTCTTCTCCGTCTACAGCACCATCGACAGCTACAGGAGCATGCGCAGCACTACAGAGAATTACATAAAATGGCAGCACAGCGCCTATGACATGCAGCGCGCCTCCGATTATCTCACCGAGCAGGTGCGCTGTTTCGCCGTGACCGGCGACATAGAGCATTTGCTGAACTACTTCAACGAGGCTGACGTCACCTGCCGCCGTGAAAAGGCTCTTTCCGCTCTCAAAGACGGCTTTGACGGCACCGAGGTATACAGTCGCCTTGAGAACGCCATGGCGCAGTCGGTAAAGCTCATGGTCAGGGAATACTATTCCATGCGTCTTACGGTGTCCGCTCTGGGCTATCCTCTCTCGGAGGTCCCCGCCGCCGTTCAGCAGGTGGCTCTGACGAAGCGCGACGCCGCTCTCAGCCCCGACAAACAGCTCGAGCTTGCCCGAAGCATGGTGTTTGACGCCGAATACTTCCGGCAGAAATCCGCGATAAACGACAGCATGGAAAGCTGTCTGCAGGCCCTGGTGGAGGACACCGACCTCAGGCAGCGAGAGACGGCGGACAGGCTCCACGATATGCTTTTTATCCAGCAGGTGCTCATTTCCGCAATGCTGATAATCGTGCTGTCGCTGGTCATCCTCACCTCTCTTCTGGTTATCCGTCCGCTCACGAGCGCCGTTTCGCACGTCCGCGAGGACCGCGCTCTGCCCGTAAACGGCTCATACGAATTCCGTTTTCTTGCAAACACTTACAACAAGATGTATAATACCAACAGGGCCCACAAGGAGCAGCTCATATACGAGAACATGCACGACCCGCTCACCGACCTGTATAACCGCAGGGCCTACGACATCTTCATGGAAAGCACTCAGCGTGTCGGCTCCACGCTTCTGCTCATAGACATCGACAAATTCAAGAGCATCAACGATACCTACGGTCACGATGAGGGCGACCGCGTCCTCAGATCCGTGTCTTCCGTGCTCAAGTCGAATTTCCGCTCCGAGGATTACATCTGCCGTATCGGCGGCGACGAATTTGCCGTTATCATGCTTCATGCCGGTCAGGACGTCGCCTCGCTCATCACCGACAAGATACGCGTGATAAACCGCAGGCTCGCGTCTCCCCCGAGCGGCGTCAGGGCCGTTTCCATCAGCGCCGGCATCGCTTTCGGCAGCGACGGTCTGAGCGCCGACGTGTTTTTCAAGAATGCCGATACCGCGCTCTATGAAGCCAAGAACGATCCCGACAGAGACTGTGTTTTTCATTCCGAAAAAGCATCCGAATGATCTTACGGGATATAATATACTGAGAAAGGACAGACAAATGATGAAGTACGATTACGCTCGCATTTCCCCCGCCGAGCTCGCTGAGATCAACGAGCTTCAGAAAAAACTCTCCACCGATGACAAGCAGGTCGTTCTCCTGGCCGTCGAAAAACAGTTCGAGGTCGCGAAGCTTTCCGCCGAAGAGCTCAAAAAGATAAACGCTCTCGAGGATGAGCTCTCCGACGACAAGCGCGAGGTAGTCCTGATAGCCCTCGCCCGCTGAGCCCCGTCTCTGCGTCCCGGCGATCCGTGCGGATCGCCGGGACTTTTTTCTCCGGCCGGCGTTCGCGATATTTTGCTTCAAACCCTGTCGGGCTATTGCACTTTACGAAAAAAAAGATTAAAATAAATTATCAGTAAATAAATAAACTGTGAAAGGAAGAAAACTATGGGCTCCAGATACACGCACGTATTCAACCCCATCCGCATCCGCGGCATCGACTTCAAAAACCGCATCACCCTCGCGCCCCCTTCCCCCAACCTTGCCAGCACCGACGGTCTCGT
>DBWE01000087.1:3296-3709 GCA_002308315.1 Clostridiales bacterium UBA1246
GAGAACACCCGCTATGAGACCGTGGGACATCTGCCCTACTCCTCCTCTCCCCGCATCTCCGACAACGAGCGCCGCGCCGCCATGGAGAACGGCCGCGAGCCCATGCCCTGCATCGAGATGACCAAGGAGAAGATCCATGAGACCGTCGAGAAGTACGGCGAGGCGGCCGGCAAGATGAAGAGAGCCGGAATGGACATCGTTCTCGTCCACGGCGGTCACGGCAACCTCATCTCCCAGTTCACAAGTCCTCTTTACAATAAGCGCACCGACGAGTACGGCGGCGACACCAAGAGCCGCGCCCGCTTCGCCATCGAGGTCTGCGACTCCATCCGCCGTCACTGCGGCGAGGACTTCGTCATAGAGTACCGCATCTCCGCCGACGAGATCGCGCCCGAGGGCATGCACTTTGACGA
>DBWE01000087.1:3851-5198 GCA_002308315.1 Clostridiales bacterium UBA1246
CCCGACCTGCTGGTCAACACCGTCGGCTCCATCATGAGCATCGACTACGCCGAGGAGATCATCGGCAACGGCTGGGCCGATTTCGTTTCCATGTGCCGTCCGCTGATGGCCGATCCGGACATGCCGCGCAAGTACGCCGAGAACCGTCCCGAGGATCGCCGTCCCTGCCTGCGCTGCAACACCTGCATGAACCATCTGATGATACCCAAGCCCATCTACTGCGCCATCAACCCGATGTCCGCCATGACCGGCGAGCTGCGCGACGGCGTGGTGCCCAAGGCTCCGAAAAAGAAGAGAGTCGCCATAGTCGGCGGCGGACCGGGCGGCATCCAGGCCCTGCAGACCCTGCTCGACCGCGGCCACGACGTCACTCTGTACGAGAAGAGCGGCCAGCTGGGCGGCAACGTCATCGGCGCGGCGGTGCCCTACTTCAAGATAGACGTTCAGGACTATCTCAAATGGATGCGCCATACCGCGGCTCAGTGCGTAAAGCGCGGCGCGCGCATCTATCTGAACCTTGAATGCACCAAGGACATGCTCGACAAGGAAGGCTACGACGCCGTCGTCATCGCGGTCGGCGCCGAGCCCATCGTACCCAGGAGCATCCCCGGCATAAACAAGCCTCACGTGGCCTGGGCTCCCGACGCCGAGCTGGGCAACGCTCCCGTGGGCGACAACATAGTCATAGTCGGCGCGGGTCAGGTGGGCCTCGAGGCCGCCCTCGACTTCGCCACCGACGGCAAGAAGGTCACCGTAATAGAGATGATGGATCAGATGACCGCCATGATGAAGGGCGGCGTCAGCAACGGCGACTTCAACGAGAAGCTGCAGGAATACAAGGTCGGCATAAAGTACGATACCGCCCTTGCCGAGGTCAAGGACGACTGCGTGGTCGTAAAGGACGCGAAGAGCGGCGCCGTTTCCGAGATCCCCTGCGATACGGTGCTTCTCGCCATGGGCATCAGGCCGCGTCTCGCTCTGGTCGACGAGCTGCGTCACTCCTGCCCCGAGACCAGCGTAGCCATCGTGGGCGACTGCAACAACAAGGCCGGCACGATAGCCGAGGCGGTCAATCAGGCTTTCCAGGCCTGCATCCACATCTGATACAGCGATCGCAATTCTGCGGCGATCACGTCCCGCGGACGTGATAAGGAATACTCAGCCGGGCGGCGCCGGCGCCGCCCGGCTGAACTCTCGGGAAAGGAGACCGTTAAATGGATTTCATAGAGCTTGCCGAAAAAAGATTTTCCGTAAGACAGTTCAAGAGCGATCCCATTGAGCCCGAAAAGCTCGAGCTCATCGTGAGATCGGCTCTGCTCGCGCCCACCGCCTGCAACTATCAGCCCC
>DBWE01000087.1:5281-5602 GCA_002308315.1 Clostridiales bacterium UBA1246
GCCTGCTTCAAGCGTCAGGACGGCGCCCACAGCGGCGAGATAGACGCCTCCATCGTAGGCACTCACATGATCCTCGAGGCGGCCGACCTCGGCGTGGGCAGCTGCTGGGTGATGTTCTACGATCCGGACCAGATGCGCGAGGCCTATCATATCCCCGAAAACTACGTTCCGGTATCGCTGCTCGTCTTCGGCTACGCCGCCGACGACGCCGTGCCGAACCCCTTCCACACGGCCTGCCTGCCGGAGGAAAAGCTTATATTCCGCGACGATTTCGCAAACTGAGCGAAAGACCGTCGGGACGCGTCGACGCCGCCGCAAAAG
>DBWE01000087.1:5649-10069 GCA_002308315.1 Clostridiales bacterium UBA1246
CCCCAGAAGAAGAGGGCGACCGTACCGGGGCCGGTATGGCTCCCGATGGTGGTGCCGATATGATTTATCAGCACCTTTCCCTTCAGCCTGCGGAAGCGGCTCTCTATGAGGTCGGCAAGCTTTCTCGCGTCCTCAAAGCACGCCGACTGCGAAATGAAGCATTTTCCGGAATACTCCAGCCCGTCCTCGGCGTTCTCCTCCATCAGCTCCTCTATGCGGCGGATCGCTCTCTGCTTTCCGCGCACCTTGTAGCGGGGCTGGAGCCTGCCGTCTTTGTCCACGTCCAGAACGGGGCAGATATTCAGCACGGTGCCTATCATCCCCGGTATTTTCGAGATGCGCCCGCCCTTGATGTAATAGCTCAGGTCGGTGGAGAAGAACCAGTGGTTGAGCAGCAGTCTGTGCGTGCGGGCCCACTCGGCCGTATCCTCCATGCTCTCGCCGCCGTCGCGCCTGTCGGCGAGCTCGTCCATCAGCAGGCCGAAGCCCGACGACGCCGCCAGGGAGTCGACTATGATGATCTTTCGCCCGGGATATTTCTCCCGCATCTGCGCGGCGGCTATCTCCGCGGAATTGTACGTGCCCGAAATGCCGGAGGAAAGGGTCACGTGCAGTATATCCTTTCCCTGCTCGAGAAAGCGGCCGAAATACTCCTCGTATTCGTTCACGTTCACCTGGGAGGTAGACGTATCGGCGCCCTTTTCCATTTCTTTGTAGAAGTCGTCTATGGACATGGTCTGCCCCAGATCGTCGGGGTAGACTCTGCCGTTGAGAGAATAGTGAAAGCATATGTAGGAAATATTCCGTTTTTCAAAATGCTCCCTGGATATGTCTGCCGTAGTGCAGCAGCTCAGAATATACTCTCCCATCTGTTATTTCTCCTTCCGCTTTATGCCGCTTTACTTCGCGGCGTCGTTGAGAAGCTCGCGCTTGATCACCCAAAGCCTCTCGGACAGATCCACATAGTATTCATGCGGGTTTTCAAATCTCTTGACCTCGTCCCACTGGAGCTCTATCTGCTCGGCGCAGTATTCTCTTATCTCCTTAAGCTCCGGCTTTTTATATACCAGCTTGCCCCGCTTGAAAATGGGTACCAACAGCTCCTGCGCCGTATAATCGGTGAGCGTCTTCGTTTTCCATACGGCCATGGGGTCGAAGATGGTCAGCGGCTGAGTATCGTCTATGACCTCGTCGTAAACGCAGATCTGATCCGCGATGGCCTTGCCGCTGTCCTTTTCATAGAGTCTGTAGACCTTTTTGAAATGCGGCGTGGTGATCTTGGCGGTATTCTCGCTGATCTTGATCTTGGGTATGATCTTCCCTTCTTCGTTCTCCACGGCGGCGAGCTTGTATACCGCTCCGAAAACGGGGCTGCTCTTTGCCGTGATGAGCCTTTCGCCCACGCCGAAGGTGTCCACGCAGGCCCCCTGCATGAGGAGGTCGCTTATCAGCCTTTCGTCCAGCGCGTTCGAGGCGACGATCTTACAGTTTTGCAGGCCCGCTTCGTCGAGCATTTTTCTCGCCTGCTTGGACAGATACGAGATGTCGCCGGAGTCCATGCGTATGCCGAAGCTCGTTATGCCCTTCGGCACGAGCACTTCCTTTATGGCCTTTATCGCGTTCGGCACGCCGCTTTTCAGCGTGTTGTAGGTATCCACGAGCAGCACGGCGTTGTCGGGATATATCTCGCAGTAGGTTTTGAAGGCGTCGTATTCCGTATCGAACATCTGCACCCAGGAATGGGCCATGGTGCCGCCCGCGGGCACGCCGAAGAGCTGATCCGATATGGTGCACGCCGTACCGGCGCAGCCGCCTATATAGGCCGCTCTCGCGCCGATAATGGCCGCGTCCGGCCCCTGGGCGCGCCTGGAGCCGAACTCCAGCACCGGCCTGCCCTGCGCCGCGCGCACGATGCGGTTGGCCTTCGTGGCGATAAGCGACTGGTGGTTGAAGGCCAGCAGGAGATAGGTCTCTATCAGCTGCGCCTCCACGGCCGGAGCGCGCACGGTGATGACGGGCTCTCCGGGAAACACCGGCGTCCCCTCCGGCACCGCCCATATGTCGCCGGTAAAACGGAAATATTTCAGCCAGCGCAGGAACTGCTCGTCAAAGCAGCCCTTGCTTCTGAAGTACTCTATATCCTTCTTGTCGAAATGCAGACGCTCGATATAGTCGATTATCTGCTCCAGCCCGGCGGCTATGGCGAAGCCGCCTCCGTCCGGCACCTCGCGGAAAAACAGGTCGAAATATACCGTTTTCTGATGCATGCCGCTGAGGTAGTAGCCGTTGCCCATGGTAAGCTCGTAGAAGTCGAAAAGCATGGTGTAATTAAGCTCGTCCATCTCAGTGTCTCCTTTAAGCCCGTCAGGGACGGGGAGTCGAAATGCGCTGAAAGAGCGCAGTTTGAAGCCTGCTGTCGCGGGTTTTTAACTGTGATACAGTTTTTTTGACTGGTATTTGGGCTCGCAGGTCAGATTTGCGCCGAGCTTTTTGTACGTGCGCTCGTCCGCCTGGGAAAGCATTACCGTGGAATGCAGCTCGCAGCCGCTGAGGTTTTTCAGCTGTGCCATGGCCTTTACCGCGTTTTCGTCCGTGGCGGCGCAGATGGCGAGGGCGATGAGCACCTCGTCGGTATGAAGGCGAGGATTGTTGCCGCCGAGCTTGTTCACCTTCAGGTCCTGTATGGGCTCGATGACCGAGGGGGAAATAAGATGTATCTCGTCGGGGATATCCGCCAGGGTCTTCAGCGCGTTCAGCAGCAGCGCCGCGCAGGCTCCGAGCAGCTTCGAGGTCTTGCCGGTGACTATGCGCCCGTCGCACAGCTCCATTGCCGCGGCCGGCTCCCCGGTGAGCTCTTCCTTCGCCTTTGCCGCCGCGACCACCTTGCGGTCGGCCGAGGAAAGCCCCGCCTTCGTCATGATAAGCTCGTTTTTCTGCACCACCAGCTTGTCCGCGTTGCCCTTGCGGTAGGCGCAGGCCGCATCGTACCAGCGGCGGATTATCTCGCGGTTCGCGGCGTCGCAGACGGCGGCGTCGTCCGTTATGCAGCTGCCGGCCATGTTCACGCCCATATCCGTGGGCGATCTGTACGGGCAGCCGCCGTAAATATTCTCGAATATGGTCTTGAGCACCGGGTATATCTCCACGTCGCGGTTGTAGTTCACGGCGGTCTGACCGTAGGCCTCGAAATGGAAGGGGTCTATCATGTTCACGTCGCTGAGATCGGTCGTGGCGGCCTCGTAGGCGAGGTTTACCGGGTGGTTCAGCGGCAGGTTCCATATCGGGAAGGTCTCGAACTTGGCGTAGCCCGCGCTGACGCCGCGCTTGTTTTCGTGGTAAAGCTGGCTCAGGCAGACGGCCATTTTCCCGCTGCCCGGGCCGGGAGCGGTGACGACGACCAGCGATCTTTCCGTTTCTATGTATTCGTTCTGTCCCAGGCCCTCTTCGCTGACTATCAGCGGAACGTCGTAGGGATAGTTGTTTATGGAATAATGCCTGTATACCCTCAGTCCCAGGTTTTCGAGACGCTTCTGGAAGGCCTCGACCTGCGCGCACGGCGTGAACTGCGTTATCACCACGCTGCCCACGTACAGGCCTATGCCCCGGAAGGCGTCCGTCAGCCGGAGCAGCTCCTGATCGTAGGTTATGCCGAGATCGCCGCGGACCTTGTTTTTCTCTATGTCGTTGGCGTTGATTACCATGATTATCTCGGCCTGGTCCTTCATGGTGAGCAGCATCTTCACCTTGCTGTCCGGCCGGAAGCCGGGAAGGACGCGGGAGGCGTGCTTGTCGTCGAACAGCTTTCCGCCGAACTCGAGATACAGCTTTCCGCCGAATTTGCCTATCCTTTCGCGTATGCGCGCGGACTGAAGCTCAAGGTATTTGCCGTTGTCAAAGCCCTCTTTGATATTCATTTCCCGTTCCTCTTATGCGTTTTTGCTGAGATAAGCGTTTATGAAGCCGTCCAGGTCTCCGTCCATCACCGCGCTTATGTTGCCGTTTTCATAGCCGGTACGGTTGTCCTTCACGAGGGTATAGGGCATGAAAACGTAGGAGCGTATCTGACTGCCCCACTCTATCTTCATCTGTACGCCCTTTATATCCTCTATCTTTTCGAGATGCTCGCGTTCCTTGATCTCGGCAAGACGCGCGATGAGCATCCTGCGGCAGTTCTCCAGGTTCTGAAAATGGCTGCGCTCCACCTGGCTCGAAACCACGATGCCGGTGGGGATATGCGTCAGCCGCACGGCGGAGGACGTCTTGTTTACCTTCTGTCCGCCTGCGCCCGAGCTGCGGTAGACGTCCATTTTGATGTCCTCGTCGCGCAGGACTATCTCATTGTCCTGCTCCAGCTCCGGCATGACCTCGACCGCGGCAAAGGAGGTATGCCGCCTGCCCGCCGCGTCGAAGGGGGAGACGC
>DBWE01000155.1 GCA_002308315.1 Clostridiales bacterium UBA1246
CCCTCCGGCAACTCCATGCCGGACAGCCCCTATCTCATAGGCAAGCGCTTTACCCTGCGCATGGACGACGGCCCCGCCTGGGAATATCAGATCACCGGTCTGAGCACTCTGCGCTGGCGCGAGGCGGGCAAGCGCGTATGGCACGACGAGACCTACAAGGCCTTTGAGCCCGACGAGGACCTCATCCTCTTCGCCCACGTTCAGACGGGCACGCCCTACGGACGCGGCATAACCGCGGCCGTGGATTTCAAAAACGGCTGCGCCACGGTTTTCCATTCGAAGATAGGCAACGCCTGGTCCAACCGCGAGGTGGGCTACGATCTGTATTTCGGCGTGCTTGAAATGCGCGGGCTCACTCCGCCGGAGCGTCTGCGCCATACCCGCACCACCGATCTCGTAGGCCGCGCCTTCACCTGGAACTACTCCGGCGGCGAGAACGGCATAACCTCCATGCACGTCTATTCCTCCCCCTGGGCGGCTTCCTGGACCATCTTCCTGGACAATCAGGAGGGCGGAATGGTCTGGTCCTCGCCGGCTTCGTTCGTAAAGCTGCGCAGGGACTGCTACATGATGACCTGGGTCGAGGAGACCTCCGCCGGCGGACAGGGGATAATCCTGATGAACCTGCGCACGATGCACGACTGCGGGATATTCTACGGTCTCAGCTTCGACGGCTCCAACATGGTGGGCATGTCCTCCATAGGCGCCTTCGCCAGAGACGCCGGCAGGCTGGATATACTCAAATACTTCACTCCCTGAAACGACAGTCCGTCATAATGCGGCGGTCCGCTGCGAAACCGGGTTTCGCAGCGGACCGTTTTCCTTATAGTCAGTTCATTCGAAAAGCACGGGCGGATATACCCCGGCGTCGTGGAGCTTTTTTATTTCCTCCTGCACCGTGGGCCTGTCCTCCTTATAGGTCATGCCGAACCAGCGCGCGTCGGTATGCAGCATGCTCACGCTCATCCGTCCCGCCTTTATCAGCTCGTCCACCAGCATCGGCAGCAGGCACTCGCTTTTTATATCGTCCTGCTTCAGAGAACGCAGGAAACGCTCGAAATACGCCTCGTCCTCGTCGAATATCGAGGGCGCGAAGCCCCAGAAGTTCATGGATACCGGCGCCTCGGGATCCAGCAGCTCCCCCTCGGGGAGCTTGTACGTATCTCTTATGCTGCCGTCGGGGAAAACGGATATTTTATAGGTCTCGCGCACCGCGGTCAGAAGGCCGTCCTTTTCCTCGCATATGCCCCGCGTGACGGTGCCGTTTTCGCTGACCGTGTTTTTCAGGCGGTAGCCCACCATGGTCGCCCGTCCCGACGCCGGAAGCGCGGTGAGCTCCCTGAAGATCGTCGCAAAAGCCTCTGCGCCGTAGTAGTCGTCGGCGTTGATCACCGCAAAGGGCTCGCTGACGGCGTCCCGCGCGCACAGCACGGCGTGGGCAGTGCCGAAGGGCTTTACCCGCCCCTCGGGTATCCTGTAAAACGACGGTACGGACGAGAAATCCTGAAACACGCAGCGCACTTCCACGCCCCGGGCGCGGAGCTTTTCGTCGAACAGCTCGCGCAGGCCGTCGTATATCTCATGCGTGATGATGAATACTACCTTGTCAAAACCGGCGCGGACGGCGTCGAAAACCGAATACTGCATCAGTATCTCGCCGTTCGGGCCGACGCCGGCTATCTGCTTGACCCCGCCGTAACGGGAGCCGAGGCCTGCGGCCATAATAACAAGAGCGGCTTTCATACTATCCTCCCGAAACGCTCAGCTTATTTTATATATCCAGCCGAAGGGATCCTCTATGCGGCCCCACTGTATGCCGGTGAGGTAATCGTACAGCTTCTGGGTGACCTCGCCGATCTTTCCTCCGCAGACGGTCTCCTGCTTGTCGCCCCAGGCTATCTGACCGATGGGGGAAATGACCGCGGCGGTGCCGCTGCCCCAGGCCTCCTCGAGCTTGCCCGCCGCGGCGGCATCGAAAAGCTCCTCGGCGCTGAGGGGACGCTGAGAAACGGTGTAGCCCCAGCTCTCAAGTATCTTTATGCAGGAATCGCGCGTTACTCCGGGAAGAATGGAGCCGGCCAGCGGCGGAGTGACTACCTCTCCGTCGATCTTGAAAAATACGTTCATGCTGCCGACTTCCTCGATATACTTGCGCTCGGCTCCGTCCAGCCAGAGCACCTGGGAATAGCCCTTCTGTCCGGCGATCTCACCGGCTCTGAGAGAGGCGGCGTAGTTGCCGCCGGTCTTCGCATAGCCCATGCCGCCCTTGACGGCGCGGACGTCGCGGCTCTCCACGTAGATCTTAACGGGGTTGAGCCCCTCGGCGTAATACGCGCCGACGGGAGAGGTGATGATGCAGAAGATGTAGGAGCTGGAGGCGTGTACGCCCACGTGAGGCTCCGTGGCAATGATAAAGGGGCGGATATACAGCGACGTGTCGGGCTCGGTGGGTATCCAGTCCGCGTCCAGCTTTACCAGCTCTGTCAGCGCCTCAAGATACAGATCGTCGTCCAGCACGGGGATGCACAGACGCTCGCAGGAGTTCTTCATCCTCTGAATGTTCGCCCAGGGGCGGAACAGCTGGATGCCGCCGTCGGCGCGGCGGTATGCCTTGAGGCCTTCGAATATCTCCTGCGCGTAATGGAAGACCATCGCGGAGGGATCGAGAGAAATGGGGCCGTAGGGTACTATGCGCGCGTCGTGCCAGCCCTTTCCCGCCGTATAGTCCATAAGGAACATATGGTCGGAAAAGATCTTGCCGAAGCCCAGCTTGCTCTGATCGGGCTTGGCCTTGGGAGCGGTGGTTTTGTGAATAGTGATATTTGACATAATGTCATCGCCTTTCGGAAATAATTTATAATTTACACTTTTGAAGTGTAGCACAATTTACATCGGTATGCAAGGGCGGATGGCCGAAAAAGCGCGGGCCGAGCCCGCAAAAATTATATTGACAAACCTCGTTATTTGCGGTATAGTTTCTTCTGCTGACGAAACGGACAGTTAGCTCAGCTGGTAGAGCTTCCGCTTGACGTGCGGAAGGTCAGGGGTTCGAGTCCCTTA
>DBWE01000166.1:0-2616 GCA_002308315.1 Clostridiales bacterium UBA1246
AAGGGATATGAAAAAAGCTCGCGCATGAGATCAATCATTTCCGTCCTCCCCCATGAAGCGCCTGCCGGTCTCGCTGTCGGCGTAATCGCAGGCGCTGCCCCAGAAAAGGGGCACGGTCTGCAGGTGCAGTATCTTTTTTGCCCGCTCTATGGCGCAGTCCACGTCGTGCGAGACCATTATGACGGTCACTCCGCCGTCGTTGAGGCGCTGTATCAGCCTGTAAAGCTCGGCGGAGACGAGGGGATCCAGCCCGGTGACGGGCTCGTCGAGCAGCAGCAGCTTCTTCGTGGCGCACAGCGCCCTTGCCAGAAGCACCCGCTGCTGCTGGCCTCCGCTCAGCTCCCGGTAGCAGGCGTTTTTCAGCTCGGTTATGCCCAGAAGCTCCATGTTTTCCGCCGCGGCGCGCTTTTCGGCGCGCGTATGGAACGGAGCGCCGCGGCAGCCCGACAGGACCACCTCGCCTACGCCGGCGGGAAAATCCTTCTGCGCGGGAGTCTGCTGCGGCAGATAGCCGATCTCGTTCTTTTTCAGCCCGTCGGAGTAGATTATCTCGCCGCCGACGGGCTTTTTCAGGCCGAGAAGGGCCTTGATGAGCGTGCTTTTTCCGGAGCCGTTTTCACCGACTATGCAGATATAATCGCCCTTGAGCACGTCGAAGCTCAGAGATGAAACGGCGATCCTGCCCTCGTAGGCAAGGCACAGGTCGCGGCAGCTTATAAGGGCCATTCAGTTCAAAGCCTCCCCGAGCGCTTCGAGATTTTTCTTCATAAGGCTTATATACGTCTCCCCGGCGTCGAAATCGTCGCGCGAGACGGTATGGCAGGAATAGAGCGTGAGCACCTTCGCTCCGGTCTCGGCGGCTATCGTTTCGGCGAGCTTTCCGGCGGAGAGGTCGCATTTGAAAACGACCGGCGCGCCGCTGCGCCGCACCTCGTCGATGAGCCGGGCGACGGTGGCGGGGTTGGCGTCCACGTCGCCGGAACAGCCGGGAAAGGCCGCGAGGTAATCAAAGCCGTACTCGCGCACGAAATACAGGAAGGGGAAGCGGTCGCCGAAAATGAGAGTATGGCGCGCGGCGCCGTCCGCAAGAAGGCGGAAGCTTTCGTCGAGCATGTCCAGCTCGTCGGTGAAGGCCTCCGTGCGGGCGCGGTAGTCCCCGGCATGGGCGGGGTCGATATCGCACAGAGCGGAGCATATCTCCTCCGCTATCGCGGCGGCGTTGGGCGGAGAGGTCCATACGTGCTCGTCGTATTCCTCGTCCCCGGCCTCCGCCGCGGTCATGTGGGGCAGTATCTCCTCGCGCCGCAGCGCGACGCAGTCCATCATCCGGATGTCGCGGCCCCGCCGCTCGTCCATGGAGGAGAGCACGGAGTCTATCCACTCGTCCGACTCTCCGCCGGTGTAAATGAACAGGTCGCTGTTCTGCACGGCGATGATGTCCCGCGGCGAGGGCTCGTAGGAATGAGCCTCGGTCCCGGGCGGCAGGAGCATGACGATATCCGCGTATTCGCCGGCTACGGCGCGGGCGATATCGTAGTGCGGAAAAGCGACCGCGGTTATTTTGACCCTTCCGCCGCCGCTCCCGTTCCTCCCGCAGGCGGACAGAAGCAGCGTCAGGGCGGCGAGGATGAGACATATCCTTTTCATTTTCCGGCCTTCCTCAGACAGTCCGCGCACAGGCCGTATACGGACGTGCGCATGGGATCGGGCAGAAAGCCGTGCTCGGCGCGTATGTGCTCGCACAGCCTGTCGAACTCGCCGCATTCGAGATGGATGAGCTTTCTGCATTCCGAGCAGATGAGATGAAAATGGTTGCGGCACTGCCCGCCGACGTACTGATAGCAGGCGGCCTCGCCGTCGGCGCTGCTTTTTCTGACGAGCCCCTGCTCGATGAGCCTGTCCAGCTGCCTGTATATGGTCGTGACGCCCACGCTGCCGGAAAGCCCGGCGGCTATCTGCGCCACGCTGACGTGTCTGCCGTCGACGGAGCGGAGATAATTCAGCAGGGCCTCGCCCTGCCTTGTTCTGTAATTCATCGCGTGCCTCCGCGAATATGAAAATAAAAATCGTTTTCATATTATAGCCGCGCGGCGCCTTTTTGTCAATATCGCTTGACAAAGCCCGGGGAGATACTGTATTATGCTTGGGAAAGCGCCGGAAAACGGCGCGAAAAAGCAAAATAAACGGTTCCATCAAGAGTGGCGGAGGGAACGGCCCTGTGAAGCCACGGCAACCTGTTTCGAAACAAGGTGCCAAGTCCGACGGTAAGCGAAAGATGGAGCTTAGCAAAAGCAGCTTGCTGCGCCGTCGGAAGACGGCGTTTTTTGTTTTCACTGAGACGGCCGGACCGCGGCCGTTCACACCGAAAGGAGACTGGGATTTGAGCATAGTAAAGGACATGAGCCTTGCCGAAAGCGGGATACGCAAAATAGAATGGGTGCGCTCCTTCATGCCCGCCCTGTCGGGGAT
This sequence comes from Clostridiales bacterium UBA1246, assembly GCA_002308315.1. Taxonomy (GTDB): domain Bacteria; phylum Bacillota; class Clostridia; order Oscillospirales; family Oscillospiraceae; genus UBA1246. Next base: position 2,470 of record DBWE01000166.1, read on the forward strand.
AGAGAAGCGTTTCGGGGAGGAAAAGCCCTTTAAGGGGCTGCGTATCGCCGTTTCGGTGCATCTTGAGGCCAAGACGGCGAACCTGGCGCTCGTGCTGAAAAAAGGCGGGGCGGAGGTGTTCCTCACCGGCTCCAATCCGCTGTCCAC
>DBWE01000166.1:2760-2897 GCA_002308315.1 Clostridiales bacterium UBA1246
GGCGGCTGCGAGGAGACCACGACGGGCATACTGCGCCTTAAGGCGAGAGAGCGGGACGGCATGCTGCCCTGCCCGATGGTGGCCGTGAACGACGCCAAGGCGAAGCATTATTACGACAACAAGTACGGCACCGGCCA
>DBWE01000166.1:2928-3567 GCA_002308315.1 Clostridiales bacterium UBA1246
GTCGTGGCGGGCTACGGCTGGTGCGGCAAGGGCGTGGCAATGCGCGCCGCCGGCATGGGCGCGAACGTGATAGTCACCGAGATAGACCCCTTCAAGGCGCTCGACGCCACGATGAACGGCTTCAGAGTGATGACCATGGAGCAGGCCGCGCCGCTGGGAGATATTTTCATAACGGTCACGGGCTGCAGGGGCGTGATAAGGCGGGAGCATTTCGCACTGATGAAGGACAACGTGCTTCTGGCCAACGCGGGGCATTTCGACGTGGAGATCGACGCGGCGGGCCTTGCCGGGATCGCCGTTGAGCGGCGCGTGCGCCGCGACGGCATAGAGGGCTTCGTGATGAGCGACGGCAGGACCCTCAATCTGATGGCCGAGGGCAGGCTGGTAAACCTTGCCGCCGGCAACGGACATCCCGCGGAGATCATGGATATGTCCTTCGCCGTGCAGGCGCTGACGGCGGAATGGCTGACCGGGCAAAAGGGGCTTGAAAAGAAGCTGTATAACGTGCCCGAGGAAATAGACAATGAAATAGGCCGCGTAAAGCTCAGAGCGATGGGCATAGAGATAGACTCTCTCAGCCCCGAGCAGCAGAGCTATCTCAACGGATGGAAGGTATAGGTTACGTCTGCTATAGCAGAC
>DBWE01000116.1:0-131 GCA_002308315.1 Clostridiales bacterium UBA1246
TGCCAATTCCGCCATACCCGCGTATTATGAAATCCGTGTATCGAATTTTAGCATACTGCGGCTTTTAAAGTCAAGCTTGGCCGCGCCGCCGCGGAGCGCGAAAAACGGCGGGGCGTTTGAAACGTCCCGCC
>DBWE01000116.1:170-2228 GCA_002308315.1 Clostridiales bacterium UBA1246
TGACGCGCGCGCTTGATGGCGGTGGTCAGCTGACGCTGATGCATCGCGCAGGTGCCGGTGGTCCTGCGGGGCAGTATCTTGCTGCGCTCGGAAATAAAGCGGCGAAGCTTCGCGGTATCCTTATAATCTATAAAGCTTGCTTTATCGACGCAGAACTGGCATACCTTTCTGCGCTTATGGGGCCTGGCGCCCTTGTTTTCCCTTTCGGTATTATTGGCGTTGGAATAAGCCATTATCGATAACCTCCTTTATCAAAACGGTAATTCGCCGTCGTCATCGACTTCGCTGAAATCCGGCTCTATCGCCGGGGCGGAAGAATAGCTTCCGTACCGGTCGCCGTCTCCGGAAGCGCCGGAAGAGTCGCGGTCCTTCTTGCTGTCGCCGAAATAGACGTTGTCGGCAACGACTTCCGCGCTTCTGCGCTTTCCGCCGTCGCGGTCGGTCCAGTCGTTGATCTGCAGCTTTCCGGTCACTACGGCCATCTGTCCCTTGACGAAATATTTGCTGACGAATTCAGCGGTATTCCTCCAGGTGACTATGTCGATGAAATCGGTCTTTTTTTCGCCGCCGTCGCGGCTCTGGTAATCTCTGTCAACTGCAATCGAAAAACGAGTCACCGCGATGCCGGACTGAGTGTGCCTCAGCTCCGGGTCACGGGTGAGTCTGCCCATCAATACGATCTGATTCAGCATTTTACTCCTCCGAAACAGTTACAAGGGAGCGGAGAATACCGTCGGTGATGCCGAGAATACGCTTGAGCTCCGCGGGGAACTCGGGCGCAGACTGGAACTTCACAAGGACGTAATAGCCCTCGGCGATGTCGTTGATAAGATAAGCCAGCCGACGTTTGCCCCACTCTTCCATCTCCGTAATGGTACCGTTGGTCTCGATCAGCGTCTTGAACTTTTCCACCATCGCAGCGATCTCTTCCTCGGTCTTGTTCGCGTCGATAATGTAAACGACCTCATACTTGTCCTGGATTTTTGCCATTGTTACACCTCCTCATGGTCTTTGGTCTGCTCAAGGCAGACAAGGATTGCGTCAATCTTTTGACTGACCTTTTTATTTTACATTTTTATCCCGAATTGTCAAGACTTAATTTTATCTGCGATACCGCTTTTTGTGAGCAGCATCAGCAGCGGCAGGCCGAGGATATACATGACCGCGGCCTCGCCCGCGAAAACGTACGCCGCGCTGACCGGGTAGCTTACGCCCATCGCGAGCGAAAGCACTGCGCCAACGATGATCGCGTTGGATATCACCGGCGGCAGGCAGGCCAGCCATTTTTTCTTTATCCTTGCCGTGGCGAGAGCCGCGATAAGCGTCGCGAGAGAGCCGAAAACTATGTCCGGCATACCGTAGCCGCCTATGACATTCGACAGGATGCAGCCCACGAAAAGCCCCCACGCCGCCTCCGGGATCATCCACGGCAGCACGCACAGCGCCTCCGAAACGCGAAACTGCACAAGCCCGAAGCTTATCGGCGCCGCGGCGAGCGTGAGCGCGGCGTAAAGCGCGCCGACCGCGGCGGCCCTGGTGATCTTTTTCACTGTCATAATCTGCACCCGCAATAATTCTGTCTGTATATTCCCAAATCTTTGCAAAGCCGGATCGAGCGCTTATATCCGTCTTTTTTCTTGAAGTCCGCGTACAGCCACTTGACCGCGTATTTTTCCGCCAGCTCCGCGCCGATGCCGTTTATGACCTCGGCGTTTTTATGCGGGCTGATGGTAAGAGTGGTGGCGAACATATCATAGCTGCCCGCGGCGAGCGCGGCCGTCTTTTCGAGCCTCAGACGGAAGCACAGCGAGCAGCGCGCGCCGCCTTCCCTGTCCTCTTCCCTGCCTTTTACGGCGTCGAGGTACTCCCCGGGGGAATAATCGCCCTCTGTCATTTTGAAATCGAATATCCTCAGCTTTTCGAACTGGGCGAGTCTCAGCTCGTACTCCTCCCGCGGCATTATGTTCGGATTGTAAAAAAACACGGTCACGTCGAAATGCTTCGTAAGGTACTCAAGGCAGTAGCTCGCGCACGGCGCGCAGCAGGCGTGCAGCAGCA
>DBWE01000116.1:2233-7111 GCA_002308315.1 Clostridiales bacterium UBA1246
CGTTCTCCGTTGAGGGCGGATATCGTTTCGTCGAGCATGTTCTGGTAATTCATGCGGATATCATATCATATTTTTTCTTGATATGACAAGACAGTTGATATAAAATCAATATAATGTCGCGATCTGCGAAAGGAGGACTGACGCGTGCTTGCCGTTACGAAGGCGCTGAAAGAGGACAAAGATTTTTCCGAGCTTCTCGGACGCATAGAGTACGGAGGCTGTCCTCTGGTATACAGCGGTCTCGGCTCCGTACACATTGCCGCCGCGGCTGGCNNTGCGGCTGCCGCCGTGCGCCGCGAGACGGGGCGCACGGTCGTCCTCATATGCTCCGACGAGCTTCTTGCCGAACGCATGCGCGGCGACGTAGCCGCGCTGACCGAGGAGGACGCTCTGCTGCTCACTTCGCGGGAATTCACCTTTTTCAGCGCGGATACCGTCTCCCGCCGCGGCGAGCAGGCCCGCATAAGCGTTCTGCACGCGCTGTCCTCCGGTACCTGCGCCGCCCTGGTCGCCACGCCGGACGCTCTCATGCAGCGCACTCTGCCGCCGAAGCGTCTGTCGGAATGCTGCCTGACGCTGAAGCAGGGCGCCGAACTGTCAATAGAAGAGCTTACCTCCGCTCTTGTCCGCTGCGGTTACAAGAGCTGCGACGCCGTTGAGGGCGTCGGGCAGTTTGCCGTGCGCGGCGGAATAGTCGATTTTTTCACTCCCGCGTCCTCCGAGCCCGTGCGCGTCGAGTTTTTCGGCGATGAGATCGACTCCATGGGTCTGTTCGATACCTCCACCCAAAGACGCACCGAAAACGTTTTTTCCGTCGATATACTTCCGTCGGCCGAATGTCTCCCCTGTCTGGCAGACGGCGGCGAAGCCGCGCTCATTGACGGCATCGACGGCCTTATCCGCCTTCTCAAACGGCGAAAAACGCCGCCCGAGGCTCTGATAGAAAATCTTTCCGCCGACAGAGAGCGCATCGCCTCCTCCCTTTCCTTTCCCGCGGCGGATAAATACTTCACACTTATTTATCATGAGTTTGCCTGCGCGGCGGATTATTTCCCCCCGGACTCGGTCGTTTTCATCTGCGAGCCGGCAAGAAACGCGGAAAAAGCAAAAAACCGGCTGTGGCAGTTCGCTCAGGATACCGAGGCCTTGCTTGACGCCCGGCAGATCGAAGGCGGCATGCTCGACCATTACCGCGGCTGGGACGAAATTTGCGCAAAGCTTGCCGACTATCCCGTCATCATGGCCGACAGCTTCCGCGGCGGAAGCTATCCCCTCGCCCCGCGGGCTCTGCTCAATCTCACCGCCAAGCAGCTGCCTTCCTACGGCGGCAGTCTGTCTACTGCGGCGGGCGACATCGTTCATTACATGAAGGACGGCTACCGGGTGATCGTGCTTTGCTCCGATGAGCGCAAAGCGGGCATCATGGCGGAATACCTTCGTTCAAACGGCATTTCCCCGTATATGGACTACACTCTTTCCGAGCCCGGCCGGCCCTCCACCTGCGCGGTATCCGTCGCCTCTCTGTCGGCCGGCGCGGAATATCCGGGCATAAAGCTCGCGATCATCACCGAGGGTCAGCTCGTTTCCGCGCCCGTCAGGCTCCGCACGCGGCGCAAGGGCGACTCAAACAGACAGCGCCTGCAGAGCTTCACCGATCTGAGCGTCGGCGATCTCGTCGTGCACGAAAACCACGGCATAGGCCGTTTTCTCGGCTTTTTCAAGCTGACGGTAGACGGCGTGGAAAAGGACTACGTCAAGATCGCCTACGCGGGCACCGACACGCTCTACGTTCCGGCTACTCAGCTGGATATGGTCGCCAAATACATAGGCACCGGCGGCGAGGACGCCTCCGTGCGCCTCAACAAGCTCGGCGGTACCGATTGGAGCAAAACGAAATCACGGGCAAGAGGCGCGGCAAAGGATCTTGCCGCGGGCCTGATAAAGCTTTACGCCGAGCGCGCGAGACGTCCCGGCTTCGCTTTTTCTCCCGACAGCGTGTGGCAGCAGGAATTTGAGGAACGCTTTGAATACACCGAGACCGACGATCAGCTCCGGGCGATAAAGGAGATCAAGGCCGACATGGAAAAGCCCGCTCCGATGGACCGTCTGCTCTGCGGCGACGTGGGCTTCGGCAANNAAGACCGAGGTCGCCCTGCGCGCCGTAATGAAGTGCATTTCCGACGGCAAGCAGGCCGCCGTTCTCGTGCCGACCACCGTCCTCGCCCAGCAGCACTACGTCACGGCCGTAAAGCGATTTTCGGAGCTTCCCGTGCGTATCGAGCTGCTCAGCCGTTTCCGCACCGGAGCCCAGTTGAAGCAGGCCCTCGCTTCCGTGCGCGACGGCAGCGCCGATATCGTTATCGGGACCCATAAGCTGCTGCAGAAGGACGTAAAATTCAAGGATCTGGGACTTCTGATCGTGGACGAGGAGCAGCGCTTCGGCGTAAGTCACAAGGAACGCCTCAAGGAGATCTCAAGCAACATAGACGTACTGACCCTTTCCGCCACTCCCATTCCCCGCACGCTCAACATGGCGCTGTCGGGGCTGCGCGACATGTCCTCCCTCGAGGAACCTCCCTCCGGCCGGCACCCCGTGCAGACCTACGTGCTGGAGCACGACTGGAGCGTGATAGCCGACGCCATACGCAGAGAGGTGTCGAGAGGCGGACAGGTATATTATCTTCACAACCGTGTCGAGACGATAGACCGCTGCGCGGCAAGGATAGCGAAGCTGGTGGAGGGAGTGTCCGTAGCCACGGCTCACGGCAAGCTGAGCGAGGACGCTCTCAACGCCGTCATGGACAGGGTCATCTCCGGTGACATCCGGGTGCTGGTATGCACCACGATAATAGAGACCGGCATCGATATCCCCAACGTCAACACTCTGATAATCGAGGACGCCGACCGCCTCGGCCTCGCCCAGCTGCATCAGATACGCGGGCGCGTAGGCCGTTCGAGCCGTCACGCCTTCGCCTATTTTACCTTCCGTCAGGGCAAGGTGCTCTCCGACGTCGCCTCCAAGCGTCTGTCGGCAATACGCGAATACGCCGAATTCAACTCCGGCTTCAGAATAGCCATGAGAGACCTTGAGATACGCGGCGCGGGCAATCTGCTCGGGGCCGAGCAGTCGGGGCACATGATGAGCGTGGGCTACGACATGTATCTGAAGCTTCTCGAGGAGGCTGTCCTTGAACAGAAGGGCGAAAAGACTCTCAAGCGGGCCGAATGCTCTGCCGACCTGTCCGTGGAGGCGAACATCCCCGACAGCTATATTTCCTCCGCGGAGCAGCGCATGGATCTCTACCGCCGCATTGCGCTCATCCGCGGCGAGGAAGACGCCGACGATCTCACCGACGAGCTGATAGACCGCTTCGGCGATCCTCCCCGCAGCGTCAACACTCTCATTCACGTCGCGCTCATGCGCGGCGAGGCCGCCGAAGCCGGCATAAGCGAGATAACCCAGAAGTCCGGGCGGATATATTTCAGACTGACGGACTTCGACATGCAGCTCATATCCGCTCTTTACGCCATGAAGGAGTATTCCGGCAGGCTGAAGGTGGAGGCGGGCTCCGATCCCCGCGTGAGCCTGAAGCTGAAAGGCGGCGACGTCATTTCCGAGGCGGTCAAATTCATACGGGATTATCGTTCCGGAACGCAGTGAAATTCGGGCGTTCTTTGTATCCGGAGTTGACTTTTTTTGCCCGGGCGGTATAATATGTATTACAAATCATACTTCGGAGGGATATAACATGCCCGATCATAACGGGAAATATGCCTGGACCGCCACCGTCGGCGAGAAGGGCCAGATCGTGATTCCCAAGCAGGCGCGTGAGATCTTCGGCATCCGGCCCGGCGACACCCTGGTGCTTCTCGGGGACCTCGAGCGGGGCATCGCCATCCCCCCCAAGTCCTCTTTTGCGGCGTATTTCCGGATGGCCTTCGGGGAGGAGGAGAGCAAATGAAACGCATTGCCGCTTTCTGCATCCCCGCGCACGGCCACACGAATCCGATGCTGCCCGTGGTCGCGGAGCTCGTGCGCCGCGGCGACGAGGTGCGCTTCTATTCCTTTGAGGAGTTCCGGGAGAAGATCGAGAAGACCGGGGCGGCCTTCGTCTCCTGCGACGCCTTCCTCCCGGCACTGAGCACGCGGGAGGAGGAGCGGCTGAAAAAGGTGTCGTCGACGGAGATGACGATCCAGGACATCCGCATCACCCTGGCCATGGACGACTTCCTGCGCGCGGAGTTCGAGCGCTTCCGGCCGGACGTGGTCTTCACGGACTCCGTCTGCTTCTGGGGCAAGCTGAACGCCTGNNGCGTGCCGATGGTGGTCTCCACCAGCACCTTCGCCTTCAATCAGATGTCCTCGCAGTATATGAAGAACTCCCCCGCGGAGGTCGCCGGGCTGATCCTCGGCCTGCCCCGGGTGCAGCGGGCGCTGAATTCGCTCAAGCCCTACGGCTACAAGATCAAGGGCCTGTTTTCCCTGATCCAGACCGACAACGACACGGATTCGCTCGTCTACACCTCGCGGCGCTTCCAGCCCTATGCCGAGAGCTTTTCGGAACACACGCTCTTTGCCGGGCCCTCGCTTTTCTCGGACGCCGTGCCGGTCAAGGACGCGGCGCGGCCCCTCGTCTATATCTCGATGGGCACCGTCATCAACGACCGCCCCGACTTCTATCACAAATGCATCGAGGCGCTGAAGGACTTGCCGGTCGAGGTCGTCATCTCCTGCGGGAAGAGCGTCGCGCTTGAGAGCTTCGACCCCCTGCCGGAGAACGTCCGGGTCTATCCGAGCGTCGACCAGCTGGACGTCCTCTCGCGCTCCAGCCTGTTTATCACACACTGCGGCATGAACAGTGTGTCCGAGAGCCTGTA
>DBWE01000116.1:7154-7314 GCA_002308315.1 Clostridiales bacterium UBA1246
CCGCCGTGGCAAGGCGCGTCGCCGAGATCGGCGCGGGCCGGCTGCTCAAGGACGACTCCGCCGAGGGCATCCGGAAGGCCGTCCTGGAGCTGCTCGGCACGCCGGACTACGCGGAGGCCGCACAGGCATGCAGCGCGGATTTCCGGAGCTGCCCGGGGAC
>DBWE01000048.1 GCA_002308315.1 Clostridiales bacterium UBA1246
ATGTTCGGCGCGGCGGACCACGTGCCCCAGGGCGAGATAACCTGGGCCACGCCCGACGGCAGAAAGGCCGGCACGCCGATAGCCGACGCCATGAGCCCCGTTCAGGGCCGCGACGAGCACGGCCCCACCTCCGTGTTCCTCTCCTCCTGCTGCTTCGACCATTCGCGCTACATGGACGGAATGGCCGTCAACCTCAAGATACATCCCACCTCGCTTGCCAGCGACGACGGCATCGACAAGCTGGAGGATATGACAAGGACGTATTTCGACGACGGAGGCATGGAGGTGCAGTACAACATCGTGGACGCCAAGACCCTCCGCGACGCGCAGAAGCACCCGGACCGCTATCACAACCTCGTCGTGCGCATCGCGGGCTACTCGGCATATTTCGTGGACATGACCGAGGCCATGCAGAACGACGTGATTTCAAGAGCGGAGCACACGATCTGACCTTATGTAACGGACCGCCGGGCGAAGGGAGCCGAACGCTTCCTTCGCCCGTCAAATAACGGAGGGATATATGGGACGGTACGACAGCCTCTTTTTTCGCTTTCCGAAGGAGGAGGACCGCAGCGGAGGGATGCTGCCCCCGCTGCAGGCATGTTTCCGGGGAGAGAATTCCGTGCCCGGCTCGCTGGTATGCCTGCCCTACAGGGCGTACCTGAGGCCCGGGATCATAGAAGACGAGCCCCACTTCCACCGCGACGAGGAGTACCTTGCCTTTGTCGGCCACGATCTGCGCAACGCCTTCGACTCCTTTGACGCGGAGATAGTCATGTATATGGGCGAGAGTCCGGACGACATGGAGAAGATCGTCATAGACAAGCCGACCATGATAAAGGTGCCCGGCCTGTATTGGCACGGGCCGATAGAGATAACCCGCCTCGGCAAGCCCCTTTTCTACCAGCCGGTGCTTTTCAACAGCCGTTATTATTCCATCCGCCGGCGCGTCGACAGGGAAGGCAAGCCCTATCTCGAGACCCTGTGCGAGGGCGTGACCCCCTGCAGGCGGGACAGGACCGTGCTCTGCTCCTTCTGCGGCAGCTGCATCGGCGGGAAGGAGGGGTGAGCATGGGACGCTATGATCACCTCATCCACGTATTCGAAAAGGAATACAATACCGTATGGGGCGACTTCATGCCCGAATATCAGGCATATTTCCGCGGAAAGGGCTGCATGGCCGAGGCCGATCTCTACGCCTCGTACCGCTGCTATATGAAGGAAGCCTTCGTGGACAGAGAGTCCAACTTCCACAGCGAGGAGGAGTATCTCTGCTTCATGGGCTACGACGCGGCCGATCCCTTCGGCTCCTTCGACGCGGAGATAAGCTTCTGGATCGGCGAGACCCTCGACAGCCTTGAAGAGCACATAATCACCGAGCCCACGATAGTGCGCATACCGCCGTATTGGTGGCACTGCCCCCTCGAGTACCGCCGGGTAACGAAGCCCGTTTATTTTGAGGTGCTCCACCTGCGCGGCGAGTTCGGCACGTTCCAATTCCGGGAGATCGACGGGGAGAAAAAGCTGGTCTACACCGGCTTTACCACCTTTACCGGCCGCGTCCCCTGCGTGAAGGACGCGAGCAAAAAATGCGATCTGTGCGGCAAATGCGGCAAAAAGGCCCCGCAGCCGGGGGCAATGCCCCAAAGACCCGCTTTCATTCCCGCGGCGGGCGGAGACAAGTGCGTGTTCGACGGCGGAAAGACCTGCGATCTGTGCGGCAGGTGCGGGAAAAAGAAGAAGGAATAGGCGAAAGGATGTGCGCGTCATGGACGGCGAAACGAAAGGCAATGTTTACGATATCCAGAAATATTCGGTGCACGACGGGCCGGGCATACGGACGGACGTTTTTCTGAAGGGCTGTCCTCTGCGCTGCCTGTGGTGCCACAGCCCGGAGAGCCAGAGCTTCGACTCCGACCTCGCCTATATGGAGATAAAGTGCGTGGGAGCGGAGGAATGCGGTCTGTGCGTGAGCGCCTGTTCAAGGGGGGCTATAAGCCTCGGAGAGCCCAAGCCGGACCTGAAGGGCGATAAGGAGATACGCAGGCCGGTCATAGACCGGGAGAAATGCGACGTATGTCTCGAATGCGTCTCTGCCTGCCCCGGCCGCGCTCTTTACGATCCCAAAAAGAGCATGACCGTGGAAGAGGTCATGCGCGTTGTGAGGCAGGATAAGAGGTATTATGAAAAATCGGGCGGCGGCGTCACCGTATCGGGCGGGGAGCCGATGAGCCAGTTCGATTTCACCCTCGCCCTTGTAAAGCGGTGCAAAGCGGAGGGATTTCACGTGGCGCTCGATACCACGGGCTTCGCTCCCGAGGAGCGATTTATGGAGATCCTTCCCTATATCGACCTGTTCCTGTACGACCTCAAGCACATGGACTCGGCCATGCATGAAAGACTCACCGGTGTCCCGAACGAAACGATACTTAAAAACGCCCGCGCCATTGTGAAAGCGGGGGGCAGACTTCAGGTGCGCTATCCCATGGTGCCCAGGCTGAACGCGGACGATAAGAACATACGGGCCACGGCGGAATTCTGCACGGAGATAAAGGACGGGATCGACGTGGTGCAGCTGCTGCCCTACCACGGCTTCGGCGCGTCGAAATACGACCGCCTCGGCAGGCCATACAGGCTGACCAACGTTCAGGCCCCGTCCGACGAATTCATGAAGGAGGCTTTGAAGCTCTTTCAGAGCATGGGCCTCAACGCGATGATACACTGAGAGGAAACAGGAAAGGTCCTCCCCCGCGCCGCGGTCCGCGGC
>DBWE01000030.1:0-295 GCA_002308315.1 Clostridiales bacterium UBA1246
CAGAGGTTCGACTCCCTTCGCCTATCTCTGTCGATTATTTCGGATTTGACAAATACTTCAAGCCGGTATTCCGTCTCATAGCATTCTTTTAAGGCAATTTGAAACTTTGCCATAAAGTCCGGCTTTCGCCGAATGTGAAATGAAATTTGCCCGCTTTCGCGAAGCGAAAATTTCACACGCGTCAGCGTATTTCACGTGCCGCAGGCACATTTCACTTGCCCGAAGGGCAAATTTCGTTGAAAAAAGCACGCTTTCGCGTGCTTTTTTCATGTGAAAGAGCGCGTAAAAGTGCACC
>DBWE01000030.1:312-3886 GCA_002308315.1 Clostridiales bacterium UBA1246
GCCTTACCGCTTGGCTATGGCGCCGTGCCAACGACGAAGATTTTAGCACATGCGGAAGCATAAATCAAGCTTTTTTTCTCGGAGTACCGGCATTGTTATTCAAGCATCTCCGCAAACTCTTCCTCGTTTATGATCCTTATGCCGAGACTCTGCGCTTTATCGAGCTTTGACCCGGCGTTCTCGCCCGCCACGACTATCCCGGTCTTTTTGGATACCGACGAGGCGACCTTGCCGCCCCTGTCCTTTATCAGGGCTTCCGCCTGCGAGCGAGTCATTGCGCTCAGCGTGCCGGTGAGCACAAAGGTCATCCCCTCAAAGCGGCTGTCGCCGCCGGCGCGGCGCTCATGCTCCATGCTCACTCCGGCCTCCTCCAGGCGTCTCAGCAGGTGCCGGGACTGGGGGCTGTCAAACCACTCCGTGATATATTTCGCCGTCACGGGGCCGATATCCTCTATCTCCTGCAGGCGCTCCTCGCCCGCCTCGCTCAGCGCGGCAACGCTGCCGAAGGTCTCTGCGAGCGTTCCCGCCGCGCTCTGGCCGACCTGGCGTATGCCGAGAGCGTAAACCAGCCGGGCCATGCCCGCCTTTTTCGATCTCCCGATGGCGTTTATCAGATTTTCGGCGCTCTTGGCGCCCATCCTGTCCAGCGCGGCCACGTCGTCCGCAGCGAGATAATATAGATCCGCCGCCGACGAAATCAGCCCGGAGTCCGTAAGCGCCTTTGCAAGACTCAGCCCAAGCCCGTCTATATCCATTGCGTCCTTGGACGCGAAGTGGACTATGTTCCTCAGCAGCTGCGCGGGACATTCCGCGCTCGTGCAGCGCACCGCCGCTCCGTCCTCGTCGCGGCTCACCGGCGCTCCGCACACCGGGCAGAAGTCCGGCAGGAAGAAAGGCTTCGTTCCGTCCTTCGGTCTCTCGGAAACGACGACGTCGAGCACCTCCGGGATTATCTCCCCCGCCTTGCGTATGCGCACGGTGTCCCCTATGCGTATGTCCTTTTCGGATATGAAATCCTGATTGTGGAGCGTCGCGTTCGTCACGGTGGTGCCGGCAAGACGCACGGGCTCCACCACCGCCTTCGGCGTAAGCACGCCGGTACGCCCCACCTGTACAACTATATCCGTGACTCGGCTCGTTTTTATTTCCGGCGGATACTTGTATGCCGCGGCCCAGCGCGGCGCCTTTGCCGTGCTGCCGAGTCTTTCCCGGTCGGCTATCCTGTCCAGCTTAACCACCGCGCCGTCTATGCCGAACTCGTATCTGTCCCTCTGCTCGCCTATTTCGGCTATGCGCCGCACGCACTGCTCTATCCCCGTGCAGACGCTGTGATCTATCACCTTGAAGCGCCGCTCTCTGAGCCATTCGAGCGAGCCGCTGTGGGTCTCGAAGCTCATCCCCTCGGCATACTGCACGTTGAAGATGATGATGTCCAACCCGCGCGCCGCGGTCACCTTCGGATCGAGCTGACGCATGGTGCCCGCCGCGGCGTTTCGCGGGTTTGCGAAAAGCTTTTCCCCGTTTATCTCGCGCGCGGCGTTGAGGCGCTCAAACACCTTCAGCGGCATGAATACCTCTCCGCGCACTATAAGCTTCGGCGGAGCGTTTTCTATCCTCAGGGGTATGGAACGTATGGTTTTCAGGTTTGCCGTAACGTCCTCGCCCACGCGGCCGTCGCCCCTTGTGGCGCCCTTTGTGAAAACGCCGTTTTCGTATATCAGCGCCATGCTCAGTCCGTCTATCTTGGGTTCCACCGTATATACGCCCTCGGCGCCGTCCTCCTCGACCCTGCGCCCGAAGGCAAGCATCTCGTCGTCGGAAAAAACGTCGTTGAGGCTTTCCAGGGGCACCTCGTGCTCCACTTGGGCAAAGCCCTTTACCGCCTCGCCGCCCACGTGCTGAGTCGGCGAAGCCTCGCTTCCGAGCTCGGGATGCTCCTGCTCCAGCTGTATGAGCCTGCGCATCATCGCGTCGTAGGTGAAATCGTCGACCGTGGGATCGTCGAGGACATAGTATCTGTAATTATGCTCCGTCAGCTCTTTCCGAAGCTTCTCGATCTCTTCAGCATAGGTCATTTTTCCGCCCTCTGTCAGGTAATGATATCGTATCTCTCCGAATTGTCGTTCCAGCGCTCGTCGCCCTCAAAATACGTGTAGCTCTCCGGAACGTCGCCCACTATAACGGTTTCCGCCACGGTCACGTGAGTTATGACCTTCGTTTTCACGCTGCCGCCCGGCGTAAGTATATCCAGCTCCACCGTCACCGACGCGACTATCCTGTGGCGCGTCTGATTTATTCCGGCGCTGCTGAAGTGGTTGATGAAATCGGTGTCCACGCTGCCCACGCTCATAACGCTGACCGGTATCCTCGGCCCCCGCCCCGAAAGCAGGCTGCCTCCGAGAAGGTTTCCCAGCGGGATCGAGACCTCGGCGGCCGACGGCCGCGCCGCTCTTTCTATGACGCGGCGGGTCACCTCCGCCTTCAGGACGTTTATCCGGGCCATGTCCGTGGTCAGCGCGCTTATTTTCCCGGAAGCGTCCTTTTCGGTCCTCACAAGCGCGGAGTAATCCATGCTCCCTTCGCTCAGCAGCTCGCTGATCACGCCGTTCACCGCCGCGGAGGCGGCGTTTTTTGCCTCGGATACCGCGAACGCCCTTACTATCGGCGTCATTTTCAGCCACATGGACGCCGCGAGCCCTATCCCGGCGCATATCGCCGCCGCGCCCGTCAGCTTTCGTCTGAAACGGCGTCTGCCGCGCCCGCCGCCGGCGACTCCGGTTATACCATTCCGCATACGCTTCATGGTATATTATATGCTCTTTATCCTCCGAGCATTTCCGCCGCGGTCATAATTCCGAGCCTGCCCGCCTCATAGCTCAGGCCGCCCTGCAGGTACGCCCTGTACGGGGGCTTCATCGGCCCGTCGCAGCTGAGCTCTATGGACGAGCCCTGGATGAAAGCTCCCGCCGCCATGATCACCTTGTCCTCATAGCCCGGCATATCCCAGGCCTCCGGAGTGACGTAGCTGTCCACCGGCGAGCCCGCCTGTATTCCCCTGCAGAAGCGTTTGAGCTTTTCCGGCGAGTTGAATATCAGCGACTGGATTATATCGTGTCTTTCCGCGTCGTGGCGGGGAAAGGCCTCGTAGCCCATCAGCTCCGCCAGCGCGGCGGCGAACACCGCCGTTTTGAGCGCCTGCGCCACCGTGTGAGGGGCCATGAACAGGCCCTGGAAAAGGCTGCGGTTCACGCCGAGGCTCGCCCCGACCTCCCCGCCGGTGCCGGGTACGGTAAGCCGGAACGAGGCGTTTTCCACAAGCTCCACGCTGCCCGCCACGTAGCCGCCCATGGGCGCGAGCCCTCCGCCGGGATTTTTTATCAGCGACCCGGCCATGATATCGGCCTTCGGCTCCTCAGTCTCCACGAATTCCCCGTAGCAGTTGTCCACTATCGCGGCGACCGAGGGCGATACGCTCTTTGCCGTCTCGATCATTTTGTTCACCGTCGCCGCCGAAAACGCTCCGCGTCCCGTGTATCCTCCCGAGCGTTGGATGAACACCGCCTTTACCCCGGGG
>DBWE01000030.1:4064-5220 GCA_002308315.1 Clostridiales bacterium UBA1246
CCCGTGCCTACGGCGGAAAACATGGCGCAGCATATGGCGTGGGTCCCGTTGACGAAGCCCGTCCGCACCAGAGCCGAGGGCGTCCCCAAGACCCGCGCGTAGATCCCGTCCAGCGTGTCGCGGCCGAGATCGTTGTAGCCGTAGCCGGTGCTGCCGGCGAACATGCCCTCCGAAACGCGGAATTCCGCAAATGCGTCGAGCACCTTCTCGGTATTCGCTCTCGCGACGGCGTCTATGCGCGCGAACCGCTCCGCGGCCAGCTTCTCGGCCTCGGCCGCCAGGGAGCGTATTTTCTGAGATATTTTCATAACGTTTCCAGATATGCCGAGGCAAGCCTTTCGATATTTTCAAAATCCTTTATGCAGCCGACGCTTGACGGAGAGTGGATATATCTTACCGCTGCCGAGATCGCGGCGACCGCCGCGCCGCCCGCCGTTTTCTGCAGCGCGGACGCGTCCGTTCCCCCGGATATTTTTGTCTTAGTCTGCCAGGGGATGCCCATTTTGTCCGCCAGCGCCGTAAGCTGTCTGAACATGCCCCGGTCGTATATCGTTCCGCCGTCCATAAAGGGTATCACCGGGCCCCTGCCCGGGGAGCAGACCTTTTCCGTGCCCTTCTGGGACGGCAGATCCGCAGCCGTGGTCCCCTCGAGGACTACGGCGATATCCGGCTTTACCGTCCATGCCGCGGCGGACGCTCCCCGCGTTCCGACCTCCTCCTGGACCGTGAACACGAAGCAGCAGTCGACCGCGGGCTTCTTTTCCATTATTTCCAGCATCACGGCGCATCCGATGCGGTCGTCTATCGCCTTTGCCTTTATAAAGCCGTCTCCGAAGAAAGTGACGCCGGCGTCGAAGCTGCCTCTGTCGCCCGGAGCGACCTTCTTTTCCGCCTCCTCCCGGCTTTCGAAGCCGAGATCTATATACATGCTGCCCGTCGGCGGCACCCGGCGCTTTTCCTCACCCTCGAGAAGATGAACGGGCTTGAGGCCGATAACTCCCGGGAGCGTTCCCCCGTCGGTGTGGATATCCACTCTTTTGCCTATCACTACCCGGCGGTCGACCCCGCCGACAAAATCGAATTTCGCGTATCCCGAGTCCGTAAAGCCCGTGACTATCACGCCGACCTCATCCATGTGCGCGGCGAGCATGATCTT
>DBWE01000030.1:5289-11277 GCA_002308315.1 Clostridiales bacterium UBA1246
CGGCGGAGGATATATTCTCTCACCGCGTCCTCGCAGCCGGATACTCCCGGCAGCGCGCACAGCTCTCCGAGCGTTTCGATCAGCATTTCGGCATACCTCCCTTAATAAAGGCGCTGAGCAGTCTGCGCGCGTTTTCCGCGTCGGATATGCGCGCGGTCTCCACGCTGCTGTGCATGTATTTTATCGGCACGGATACTATCGCCGTCGCCACTCCGCCGCGGCATATCTGCATTACCCAGCCGTCCGTGCCCGAGCTTTTCGGCATTACCTCGACGTTGTACGGTATGCCTTCCTTATCGGCCGTTTTCATTATCGCCTTCGTAAGAGCGCGGTTTGCGTTGGGCCCCACGCCTATGGCCGGCCCGCTGCCGGGCTTGAACGCGTCCTCGGTGCAGTCCGGTGTCACGGCGAAGGTGACGTCCACCGCCACGGCATAGTCGGGATCCACCTTGAAGGCTCCCGCTCCGGCGCCGCGCATGCCTACCTCTTCCTGCACTCCCGCCATGAAATATACGTCCGCGTCGAGTTCCGCGTCCCTTATATCGTCCATCACGCAGAGCAGGACGGCCGCGCAGAGCTTGTCGTCCAGCGCGCGAGAGCATATGTCGCCGCCCCTTTGTACGGCGTCGCCCCGTACGATCCCCGCGGTCCCGACGGGCGCGGCCTTTTCGGCCTCCGCCTGAGAAAGGCCCGTGTCTATATACATATCTTTTATTTCAAAGGCTTTTTCCCGCTCCTCCGCCGAAAGCACGTGGGGCGGCAGGCAGGCGATCACTCCGTAAAGCGGCTTTTCTCCGAGCACCGTCACCTCCGCTCCGGGCAGCGTGCGCGCGTCCAGCCCGCCCACGGGGGCGAATTTCAGAAAGCCCTCCTCGTGTCCTGTCACTATAAAGCCTATCTCGTCGATATGCGCCTCGATAAGCAGCTTTTTCGCGTCTTTTTTCCCGCACAGCCGCGCTCCGATCACGTTTCCGAGCACGTCCGTTTCCATGCGGTCGACCAGCGGCCCGAGCAGCTCGCGCACCGCTTCCGCGGCGTCCTGCTCCGCTCCGGAGGGCGAAGGGGCCGCTGCGAGACGCCTGAATACGTCGATTATTTCCATCATTTCAGCTCCGATACTATTTTTTTGAAAAAGTTTCCCCGTTCCTCGAAGTTTCTGAACCGGTCGAAGGACGCGCTCGCAGGCGAAAGGATGACCGTGTCTCCCGCCTCCGCGCCCGCCGCCGCGGCGAGCACCGCGCTTTGCAGGTCCTCCGTCTCGACGATCTCCGGCTTTTCTCCAGGCGCGGCAAGCACCGCTTCCTTTATTTTCGGCGCGGTCTGGCCGGTGAGTATCAGCGTTTTGACTTTTTCGTTTATCACCGGGCCGAGCACGTCGTAGGGGATGTGCTTGTCGTAGCCTCCGGCGATGAGTATGACCCTGCCGTCAAAGGAGCGCAGTCCCGCTATGCTGCGGCTCGGGCTGGAGGCTATGGAATCGTTGTAGTACTTTACTCCCCTAAGCTCTCTGACGAGCTCGATGCGGTGCTCCACCCCTCCGAAGCCGCGCGCGGTATCGACGCAGGCCTTCTTCCCCACGGTATCATATACCGCGGCGAAGGCCGCCATGCAGTTTTCCACGTTGTGATCTCCCCGAAGCAGTATGTCCCGGCGCTTCACGATCTCCTCATCGCCGAAATACACGCTCTCCCCGTCGTACCAGCAGCCGCGGGGCTGCTTTTCCTTCATGCTGAAAAGGCGCGTGTTTTCCGAGGCGAAGGAGCGGGTTATCTCATTGTCCGCGTTCGTTACGAAAACGTCGCCGGGCTTCTGATACAGAAAAACGTTCTTTTTTGCCCGGACGTATTCCTCCATCGACGTATGCCAGTCCAGATGATTGGGCGCGACGTTCGTTATTACGGCGACGTGCGCGCTGCGGCGCATGCTCATCAGCTGGAAGGACGACAGCTCGACCACGGCGCGGTCGTCGGGGGATATCTTATCGCAGTCGGCAAGCAGCGGTCTGCCTATATTGCCGCCCAGCCATACCTTTTTTCCCGCCGCCTCCAGCAGCTTTGCGATAAGGGTGGAGGTGGTGGTCTTTCCGTCGCTGCCGGTGACCGCGATTATCGGGCAGGGGCACAGCTCGAAAAAGGCCTCCATTTCGCTCGTCAGCACCGCGTCCGGACGCATTTTTATTCTGTCCGGCCTGATGCCCGGCGAGCGAAAGACGACGTCCTCGTCGATACCGTCGAGATAGCCGTCTCCCGTTACGAGTCTGACTCCGAGCTCTTCTCCCTTTTTTTCCCTGTCTCTCGCCGTCACGTCCACTCCGCCGTCTCTCAGCAGGCGTATCAGCGGCTCGTTGCTCACGCCGATGCCTATAACGGCGACTCTTTTGTTTTTCAGCGACGAAACGTATCCGTCAAGCGTCACAGCCTTCACCTTCCCATCCCACGCCGTATGCGGCGCACGCGATCATTATATTACCGATAAGCGCAAAATTCAATCCTTGACATGCCGCGGCCCTTAGGGTAAAATCCGTCCGTGAGCAAACAGGACGGTCGCGCGCCCAAACGGTCCGAAAGGGCCGTCCGAAAGGGTACGGCGTGAGGAAAGTCCGGGCTGCATAGGGCAAGGATAACGGGTAACGCCCGCCNNAGTGCAACAGAGATATACCGCCGGCCGGGGCGTTCCGCCCCGCCGGTAAGGGTGGAAAGGCGAGGTAAGAGCTCACCTGTCGGCAGGGAACTGTCCGGCACTGTAAACTCTATCCGCAGCAACACCGCGGCAACGGGGACAAGGCCTGCCCGGCTGTTCCCGAGGAGGTGGCTGGAGCGTGCCGGCAACGGCACGTCGAGACAGATGACCGTCGCGAGCAAGCGTTTATCGGCCAATACTCGCACAGAACCCGGCTTACGGTTTACTCACGGAAAAGGCGCTGCCTCATTTTCAGCCTTTCGGCTGTCTGAGACAGCGCCCTTTTCATACCTCCGGTAAGGTCCGGGAGACCTTACCGGAGGTTTGTTTTATCTCCATGAAACATCCATGAGGAGGATCACCAGGAAAAACACGCCCGCGAACGCCAGCACCGCCAGACCGACGGCAGCCAGAACGCCCAGCAGGGCGGCCGTTTTCTGCCGTCTGCCCCGCAGCTCCGTCCTCCCGCCGCCGTCCGCCCGCCCGGCTTTTGCCCTTCGCCCGTCGTACCACGGCATGCCGTCCACGTTCATGCTCGCTATCACGCGGCCGTCGTCGCCCTCCGGCAGCGGACTGCGCTTACGCTTCATTTTCTTTTTTCCCCGCCGGAGCTTCCCCGGCCTTTTCGAGCTCCATCGCCTTTTCCGCTCTTTCGGCCCGCTCTGCGTCGTTGTACAGATGACAGGCGCAGTAATGGCCTTCCTCTATCTCCGCCCATTCCGGCGCGGCATAAGAGCATATCTCGCTGCACTGCCTGCAGCGCGTGTGGAACTTGCAGCCCTTCGGCGGGTTTGCCGGAGAGGGTATGCTGCCCTCCAGCGTGATGCGCTCCATTTTGTAATCGGGATCGGGCACCGGTATTGCCGAAAACAGTGCCTTGGTATAGGGATGCAGGGGCTTGTCGAAGATCTTGTCCGTGTCGGAGTATTCTACCAGGTTCCCGAGATACATCACGCCCACCGTATCGGATATATGCTCCACTACGCTGAGATCGTGGGATATGAAAAGATAGGTCAGGCCGAACTGATCCTGCAGCTTATTGAGCAGGTTTATTATCTGCGCCTGTATCGACACGTCCAGCGCCGACACGGGCTCGTCGCAGATGATGAACTCCGGGTTGAGGGCAAGCGCCCTGGCTATGCATATGCGCTGGCGCTGGCCGCCGGAGAACTCGTGGGGGTAGCGGTCCTTATGATATTCCTGCAGGCCGCATTCCCGCATGATATTGCTGATATACTCGTCGTACTCTTCCCTGGGCACTATGCCGTGCTCGCGCACCGCCTCGCCTATGATCTCGCCTATGGGCAGTCTCGGGGACAGGCTGGAGTACGGGTCCTGGAAAATGATCTGTATTTTCGGTCTGAGCCTGCGGAGCTGCTCTCTCGACAGGGCGAATATATCCTCGCCGTTGAAAAGCACCTCTCCGTCGGTCTTCGGCTGCAGGCGCAGTATCGTGCGCCCCACGGTGGATTTGCCGCAGCCCGACTCGCCCACCAGGCCCATGGTCGTGCCGCGCTTTATGCTGAAGGATACGCCGTCCACCGCCTTGACGTTGCCGACGGTCATTTTAAAAAAGCTTGATTTTATCGGGAAATACTTTTTCAGAGACTTTACTTCAAGGATGTAATCGTCCTTCCCGGCGGCTGCGCCGAGTGTTTTTTCAGCGACGGTATTCATCTCAGCAGCTCCTCCACATCTACGGATCTGGGATACTCTCCCACCTCGCCGGTATCGTAGTAACGGTAGCAGGAAACGTAATGGGTATCGCTGATCCTGATCACCGGCGGGTAGGCTCCCGCGCATTTATCCACGCACTGCTCGCAGCGGTCCTTGAAATAGCAGTAGTTCGGCATGTTCACCGGGTTGGGCACGCTTCCCTCGATATTGTACAGCGACTCCACCTTTTTGCCCACCACCGGCTTTGACTTCATCAGGCCTATCGTATACGGGTGCGCGGGGTGATGGAAGATATCCTCGGCGGTGCCTCTCTCGATTATGCGCCCCGCGTACATGACCACCACGTAGTCCGCCATATTGGCGACCACGCCGAGATCGTGGGTTATGAGCATTATCGACGAGTTTATCTTGTCCTTCAGTTCCCTGAGAAGATCGAGTATCTGCGCCTGGATGGTGACGTCGAGCGCCGTCGTGGGCTCGTCGGCTATGATGAGCTCAGGCGAGCACGCGAGGGCTATGGCTATCATCACGCGCTGACGCATTCCGCCGGAAAGCTCGTGGGGGTACATTTTATATACGCCCTCTTTGTTGGCTATGCCGACCATTTCCAGCATTTCGAGCGTGCGTTCCCTTATCTGGTCTTTGGTCATCTCGGGATGGTGCAGCTCGAGCACCTCGTTGACCTGATCGCCTATGCGGAAAACGGGATTGAGGCTGGTCATCGGCTCCTGGAATATCATGGATACGCGGTTGCCGCGTATCTCGCGCATCTTCGCCGTGGGGGTATTGACTATGTTGTACGCCCTGCCGTCGCCGAGATTGAAGCGTATCTCTCCGCCCACGGTCTGCCCGCTGGGCCGCTGCAGCAGCTGCATCAGCGACAGGCTCGTCACGCTCTTGCCGCAGCCGGACTCGCCCACCACGCCCACGGTGGAGCAGCGGGGTATCTCGAAGCTGATGCCGTCCACCGCCTTGACGGTGCCGACGTCGGTGAAAAAGTAGGTGCAGACGTTGTCGAACTCCACCACGTTGTCGGGGTTTTTCATCTGCGTGATATACAGCTTTTCGTCCTTGTTGGCGTCGGCTCTTTCCTTTTCGAGCTTACGCATCACCTTGCGGTTGAAATGCACTATGCGCCTGGACTCTCCGGCCGATATATAAGAGGACCTTTTCTTTTTGCTTTTTTCGGACATGTCTCTTCCCCCTCTCTCAGCCCTTGGATTTGGGGTCGTACGCGTCGCGCAGGCCGTCGCCGACGAAGTTGAAGGCTATGACGGTCACGCAGATGAGCAGGCCCACGGGTATCCATATATGTGCGTAATGCGCCATGGCCGAAGCCGAGGAGACTGAGTTGATTATCGTTCCCCAGGTGGCCAGCGGGTGCTTTACGCCGAGACCGAGGTAACTCAGAGTAGACTCCATTATGATGACCGAGCCCATGCCCATGGTGGCTATCACTATCAGCTGCGGCATCACGTTGGGCACCAGATGGCGGAATATCCTGTCCTTCACCTTTATGCCCGTTGCCTCCGCCGCCACCATGAATTCCTGCTCGCGCAGCGAAAGGATCTGGCCGCGCACCAGACGCGCCACGCCCGGCCAGCCGAGGAAGCCGAGGATCAGCATCAGGTA
>DBWE01000190.1:0-3624 GCA_002308315.1 Clostridiales bacterium UBA1246
CTGCCCAAGGACACCAAGCAGCTGCTCGCCAACTATAAGGACGTGCCGCAGACCCTGATCGAGGCCGTGGTGAAGAGCAACACCGTGCGCAAGGACTTTATAGCCGACAGCATAATCGCGAAAAATCCCCGCACCGTCGGCGTATACCGCCTGACCATGAAGAGCAACAGCGACAACTTCCGCGCCAGCGCCATACAGGGCGTTATGAAGCGCATCAAGGCCAAGGGCATACCGATCATCATCTATGAGCCCACGCTCGAGAACGGTTCCGAGTTCTTCCGCTCCGAGGTAGTGAACGATCTTGAACGCTTCAAGGCGGAGAGCGACGTAATACTTGCCAACCGTTTTGACGCCGAAGCCCTCGGCGACGTGGAAGAGAAGGTATATACCCGCGACCTGTTCAGGAGAGACTGAAAAAAGCGAGGACGGTACGGATGCTTTGTCAGGAGCGTTTTTGCGAGATATACGGAGGGGACGCGGAGGGTCTGTCGTTTTCGCCGTACAGGATATGCCCGATAGGGGCGCACAGCGACCATAATCTCGGCAAGATAACGGGCTTTGCCGTCGATAAGGGTATCCACATCGCCTACCGGCCGAAGCGGAACGGCGTGATCGAAATGCAGAGCCTGCAGTTCCCGAAGCGGGCGCAGTGGCATATAAGCGAGGTCGGCAAAAAAACGGGAGACTGGGCGGATTACCTCAGAGGAGCGACCCTGGCCCTGGAAAAAACGCACAGCCTGTCCTGCGGACTGTGCGGCGTTATCGAGGGCAGTCTTCCCATAGGCGGACTCAGCTCTTCCGCCGCGGTGACGCTCGCGTTTCTTGACGCCCTGTGCAGGGTGAACGGCGTCGTTCTGACCGCGCGGGAGCTTATCGATATCGCCTTCGACGCGGAAAAGAATTACGTGGGCGTGAACGTGGGCACTCTGGATCAGAGCTGCGAGGTGCTGTCGAAAAAAGATCATCTGCTCTATCTGGACTGCAGGGACAACAGCTATGAGCTCATCCCCGCCCATCCCCGCATGAAGCCGTACCGGATCGCGATATTCTTCAGCGGGCTGGAGCACAGCCTCGCGGGATCGAAATACAATATGCGCGTGGACGAGCTGCGCGCGGGGATCTACGCGCTGCAGGCCCTGAGCGGCGCGGAATACGGAAAGTTCGATCAGGCCAACGCGCGCGACGTGAGCCCGCGGATATACGAGGAGTACAAGGACAGGCTCCCGGAGCCGTGGGCGAAGCGCTGTGAGCACTGGTATACGGAGTTCAGGCGCGCAGAGGCCGGGGCGGAGGCCTGGCGAAGGGGAGACATAGAAGAATACGGAAGGCTCTCCTTTGAGTCCGGCTATAGCAGCATACATAACTGGGAGTCCGGCGCTCCGGAGCAGATAAGGCTGTATGAGATCATGCTGGAAACGGACGGGATCTACGGCGGCCGCTTCTCCGGCGCGGGCTTCAAGGGCTGCTGCATGGCGCTGATAGACCCGGCAAAGGCGGACGACATACGCGAGCGGGTCGAAAGGGAATACCTGACGTCTTTTCCCGAGATGAAGGGCAAATACAGCTTCCACCTGTGCGAAAGCGCGGACGGCATCGCAAATCAGAAATGAGGATATGGGCGTGAAGTGTCTTATACTCGCCGCCGGATATGCCACGAGGCTTTATCCTTTGACGGAAAATTTCCCCAAGCCGCTGCTGAAGGTCGGCGAAAAAACGATTTTGGACTGGCTGCTCGACGATATAGGCTCCTGCGGACTCGTCGACGCGTATATAGTCGTGACCAATCACAAATTCGCCGTGCATTTCCGCGAGTGGGCGAAGGGCAGCGGGCTTCCGATCACCGTGGTCGACGACGGGACGAGTACGAATGAGACTCGTCTCGGCGCGGTGCGCGACGTTATGTTCGCGATCGACGCCCTGAAGCTGGACGACGATCTTCTCATGATCGCCGGAGACAACGTGCTGGATTTTTCACTGACCCGCTTTATCCGCTACGCGCTGGAAAAGGGGACCTCCTGCACGATGCGTTACCGCGAGACGGACGTAAAGCGCCTGAGAAAGAGCGGAGTGAGCGAAACGGACGGAAACGAGCGGCTCATATCGCTGGAAGAAAAGCCGGCGGAGCCGAAAAGCGAATGGTGCACTCCTCCGTTCTACTTCTACAAGGCCGCGGACGCCGCGAGGATAAAGGACGCGATCGCCGACGGCTGCGGGACCGACGCGCCCGGCAGCCTCGCCGCGTGGATGTGCCGGCATACGGTCATGCACAGCATGGAAATGCCGGGCAGCCGATACGATATCGGCGATACGGCAAGCTATGAGAACGTACAAAAAACATACAAAGGCATCACGAGGTAAGAAAATGGGCAAGGACAAACAGCATGTGGAGCTCAGCGGCAAGACGGTCCTCGTGACCGGGTCTCCGGGCTTTGTCGGAGCCAACCTGGTCCTGCGTCTGCTCAGGGAAATGCGCGCGGGCACGGTCGTCAGCCTGGACAATATGAACGACTATTACGATCCCGGGCTGAAGGAATACCGGCTCGGTCTGATAGAAAAGGCCGCCGGGGCGTCTCCCGTCAGGCACGTTTTCGTCAAGGGGAGCATTGCGGACAGGGCCCTGATCGACAGGGTATTTGAGCAATACGGGCCCGACGTAGTCGTGAATTTGGCGGCTCAGGCCGGAGTCCGTTACAGCATAGACCACCCGGACGTATACATAGAGAGCAACATCATCGGCTTTTACAATATCCTGGAGGCCTGCCGGCGCCGCCCCGTCGAGCACCTGGTATACGCGAGCTCCAGCAGCGTTTACGGGGGAAACAAAAAGGTCCCCTTCTCCGTGGAGGACAAGGTGGACAATCCCGTTTCCCTGTACGCGGCGACGAAAAAGAGCAACGAGCTGCTGGCGCACAGCTACTCGAAGCTCTACAATATCCCGTCCACGGGACTGCGCTTCTTCACGGTATACGGCCCTGCGGGGCGTCCGGACATGTTCTACTTCAGCGCCACCCGCAAGCTCACCGAGGGGAAGACGATACAGATATTCAACTACGGCAACTGCAAACGCGATTTTACCTATATCGACGATATAGTCGAGGGCGTGTACCGGGTGATGCGGGGAGCGCCGGAAAAGCGGGACGGCGAGGACGGCCTGCCGCTGCCGCCCTACGCGGTGTACAACATCGGCGGCGGAACCCCGGAAAATCTGCTGGACTTCATTTCCACCCTTCAGGAAGAGCTCGTCCGCGCGGGAGTGCTGCCGGAGGATTACGATTTCGAGGCCCACCGCGAGCTCGTGGGCATGCAGCCGGGCGACGTGCCGGTGACTTACGCCGACAGCAGCGCGCTGGAGACCGATTACGGCTTCAAGCCGAGGATCGGCATACGCGAGGGCCTGAGAAGGTTCGCGGAGTGGTACGCGGGATATTACGGAAAGCTCTGAATAAAGGCGGCTTCGGCGAATGACCTTTTCCGCCGGGGCCCGATAATGAAAAAACCGCCTCTCAACGTCCTGCGACGGCGTTGAGAGGCGGTTTTGCAGCGATGATGACTCAAGTACGGTTTTCCGCTTTTTTATCTTTTCTCTTATGAAACGTGAGAAGAGAGAAAAGTGAAGAGAGAAAA
>DBWE01000190.1:3707-4168 GCA_002308315.1 Clostridiales bacterium UBA1246
GAAGAGTGAAAAGTGAAGAGTGAAGGCACGTCCGCCGGAGAGCGCGGGACACGGGCGGAAAGCGGCCCGTCAAATCAAAGCTCGGAAAGGATGCGAAGCCTGCTTTTTTCGGTCTGACGGAGTATTTCGTCCATATCGAGCGTGGGCCAGGAGCCGTTTTCGTAAAGAACGCGGCCGTCCGCCACGGTCATGCAGACGTCGCAGCCGCTGCCGGAATATATGAGGTTGTTCATCAGATCGTGTACCGGCTGCCAGTGTACTCCGCTTACGTCCAGCACCGCGAGGTCGGCGCGGTACCCCGGGGCTATCAGGCCGCAGTCGTCTCTGCCCTGCGCCAGAGCGCCGATCCTCGACGCGGCGCGGAGGGTCTCGGCGGGAGAAAGCGCGGCGGGATCGCCGCTATGGTTTTTCTGCAGCAGGGAGAAAAACCGCGCCTCCTCGAGCATATCGAGATTGTTGTT
>DBWE01000038.1:0-150 GCA_002308315.1 Clostridiales bacterium UBA1246
CCGCGGAACGATAAGTACGTTCCGCGGCCGTCCGCATTTGCCCGAAATGCGGGGAACATGCGCCGAAAGCATTTTTTTCTTGTGCAGAGTGATCCGTGTTGGTATAATATATATAATCATCGGCAAAGCCGCCGCGGAACAGCGGCGGGG
>DBWE01000038.1:213-380 GCA_002308315.1 Clostridiales bacterium UBA1246
TGTTCCTGTACGGAATGAGGCTTATGAGCAACGGACTGAAAGAGAATTCATCGGGGGCGCTGAAGATCATCATGGAGCGCGTTACCGGCAGTCTTTTCAAGTCGTTTATTACGGGACTGCTCGTGACGGCGGTGATCCAGTCGTCTACGGCCACCATAGTCATAACC
>DBWE01000038.1:425-2600 GCA_002308315.1 Clostridiales bacterium UBA1246
TCGGCGCCAACGTCGGCACCACGGTGACGGGACAGATAATACGCCTTCTGGATCTGAACGCTTCCGCCACGTCATGGCTGCAGCTGCTCAAGCCCTCCACGCTTGCGCCTTTGGCGCTTATAATCGGCGTATGCATGTTCATGTTTGCCCGGCCGAAAAAACACGCGAGGGTGGACGGCATCATAATCGGCTTCGGCATTCTTTTTTCCGGACTTCTGAACATGACCGAGGCGGTCGGGTCGCTGTCTTCTTCGGGGCTGTTCGAAACGGCGCTGGCAAGCCTGGGAAGAAGCCCGGTGATAGGCTATCTCACCGGCGCGGCCATAGCCTTCGCCCTGCAGAGCTCCTCGGCGGCGATAGGCATACTTCAGGCCTTTTCGGTATCCGGACAGCTGAGCTTCAAGGCGATCTATGCGGTCCTTGTCGGCATTTATTTGGGCGACTGCGTGACGACCGCCATAGTCTGCTCCATCGGCGCGAAGCCCGGGGCCAAGCGCGTCGGCCTCATAAACATCATGTTCAATCTCAGCGAGACCGTGCTCGTGCTTGCCGCAGTAACGCTTATCCACCGTTTCGGACTGCTCGACGCGCTGTGGGACAAACCGATATTTTCCGGCGGCATAGCCAATACGAACACGGTATTCAACCTCGGCTGCGCTCTGCTGCTTTTGCCGATCCACGGCGTATACGTGCGCCTGGGCGAAAAGCTCGTAAAGGAAACCTCCGTAGAAAATCTGAAATATGAGGAGAAGCTTTCCGAGCTGAACAAGGCGTTTTTCAGCACTCCCGCGCTTGCCCTCAGCAGCTGCTACGACGTGCTCGCGGAGATGTTCAGCCTCGCGCGTGGAAACATCGAAAAGGCGATAGGGCTGTTGTACGGTTATAACGAGGCCGCCGCGGCGGAAATAGAGGAGTGCGAAACGGCCGTAGACCACATGACCGACCGCGTGAGCCAGTATCTCATGAGTCTGTCGCCGCACGTCAGAAGCAGCGAGCAGATCAGGATAGTCAATCAGTATTACAAGGTCGTGGCGGAATTCGAGCGGCTGAGCGATCACGCGGTGAATATTTCGGAAACGGCCGGGATATGCTTCCGGAACGGCAGCGCGTTCTCCGATACCGCGCTGGCGGAGCTGGAGGTGCTGACGGAGCTGACTTACCGCAACCTTGAATACGCAAGGCTCGCTTTTGAAAAGCGGGATATGGAGGCAGCGATGCATATCGAGCCGCTGGAGGAGGTCGCCGACGATCTTATAAGCGCCATGCGGGACAATCATCTTTCAAGGATGCGGGACGGGAAATGCGACTTTTTCGCGGATACCTGCTTTACCAACCTGCTGTCGGATATGGAGCGTATCTCCGATATATGCTCAAACATAGGGCTTGCTACCGTCATGCGCGTGGAACACACGCTCGAGGGAGCGGAGCACGAATACATCTCCGTACTGCATCAGGGCAGGAACGAGGCCTTCAACGACGAATACCGCAGAGCGCACAATGAATTCTTCGGTAAATTCGCTGCCTGCGCCGACGCCGCGGGGCAGTAATCTGCTATGAAGCATATAGGAGGGAAGAAACATGGCCGATAAAGAAATACTCGTGATAAAAGTGAGGATCGATCCCGCTGCGGTCACCGCGTTCAAGGGCCCGGCGGGAGAAGTGGTCGCCATTCCCTTTACGGGGGAAGCGGAGGGAGAAATATTCAACGGCGTCGTACGCCCCGGCGCGGTGGATACGCAGAGAGTCAATCTGTCCGGCGTGCGGCATATGTCGGCGCGTTATATCCTTGAGGGTACCGACAAGGCCGGAGAGCACTGCCACATCTTCATAGAAAACAACGGCTGGTTCGAGTCGATGTCGATGCCGTTCAAGACCGTGCCGACCTTCCTGACGGACAGCAGGACCCTCGCGCCGTATCTGCACAGCAACAGGTTCCGCGGCGAGGGCCACCCCGGAGAGGGCGGGCTGCTGCTGATAAAGTACTTTGAGGTGGAAGCATGACGGCGTGAGCGCGTCTTATCCCGACGGGGGGAAGTGGGCTCTGCGGGACTCTATGAGTAAATGCCGCCGTTTTTTCCCGGATCACACTTTCTTTGCCACAGTATGCGCCGGGCGCACTGCAAACGCAGCGCGCCCGTCGGTTTTTGATTTGATTAGGGCAAAGGGAATTGAACC
>DBWE01000025.1:0-412 GCA_002308315.1 Clostridiales bacterium UBA1246
TTCCGCTGCGTAGTGACCGACGAGAGAGGAAACAGCCTCGCGACGGACGCAGTACGGATGATCATGCAGGCTCCCGAGGTCGAGCTCGCGATAACGGCGCAGCCGGAGGACTACTCCGGTAAGCTCGGCGATGCGGTCAGCTTCACGGTCGAAGCCGTCGGCGACGGACTTAGCTATCAGTGGCAGTACAGTAAGGACGGCGGNNACCTGGGCTTCTTCCGGTCTGCCGGGGAACAAGACGGCGGCTTTGACTACCGAGCTGACTGAGGCCCGGCTGGTGTATGCCTTCCGCTGCGTCGTGACGGACGAAAGAGGAAACAGCCTCGCGACCGACGCGGTGCGCATGACGATACAGGAGCCCGCAGCCAACGGCGTCGTGCTGCTGGACGGCAAGTGGGTATATGCCGTAGAC
>DBWE01000025.1:520-5235 GCA_002308315.1 Clostridiales bacterium UBA1246
ACGGCGTATGGTACGTATCGGGCGGCAGCTTCAGCTTTGACGTGAGCGGCGTACTGCCCTGCGGCGACAGGTGGATATACGTCACCGGCGGCAGCTTTGCCTCGTGGTTCACCGGCCTTGCGGAGAACGAGAACGGCTGGTGGTACATCCATAACGGCGAGGTCGACTTCGGCTTTACCGGCCTCGTCGAGAACGAGAACGGTTGGTGGTACGTCTCGGGCGGCAGCATCAGCTTCAGTTACACCGGCCTCGTCGAGAACGAATACGGCTGGTGGTACGTCGTGAACAGCAAGATCGACTTCGGCTATACCGGAACGGTCACAAACGAGTACGGCGTCTGGAACGTGGTGAACGGACAGGTAATATTCAGCTGACGGCTCAGGCTGTCGGCCAACGGCAAACGGCGCTGCGGAAGATCCGCGGCGCCGTTTTCACTTTTTCGGGCCGGTCAAACGATTCTTTGGCGTATCGGTACGCCGTGGCTTGATTTTCACTGCGGATTTGATAAAATAATAACAAATGACATCTTTTGCCCTGGGTCGAAAGACGCATGGCAAAACGGAAAGGAAAAAATACGTGAACGCCAAACAGAGGATACGCGCCATCATGAATCAGAAGCCCCACGACCGGCTCGGCTGGGACTTTCTCGATACCGAACATAAGGACATGATCTACGCGCCGTTTGCTCCCTTCAAAAGGCCGGAAGCCGAGGGTATGACGGAATGGGGACGGTATCCGGAGCTGCTCGGACGGGTGCCGGAGTTCCGCGGCGAGGTCTGCATGGATATTTACGGGAATATCCTGGGACGCCTCGAAGGAAAGACGAAGGGAGAATGCATAAGGGGAGCCCTTCAGGACGGATGGGAAGGTCTTGAAAAGTATCGCTTTCCGACGTTTGACGCGGAGGCGTACTCAGCGGAGCTGAAGGCGAGGGAGTACGCGAAAAGCGACAAATACGTGATGGGCTCCTGCGTTTCCGTATTTTCCGTCCTGCGAGACGTTCGAAGGATAACCAACGCGCTTATGGACACGTTGGAGGAGCCGGGATACGTAGAGGAGTTTCTCGGCCGCCTTTTTGATTTTACGCTCACTTATCTGGACACCATAGCGGGCTGCGGCATAGACGGCGTAATGATCGCCGACGACTGGGGAACGCAGATATCAACTTTTATCAGTCCGCGTACCTTCGGGGAGCTGTTTCAGCCGGCGTACGCGCGCCTCGCCGACGCCTGCCACGAGCGGGGGCTCGATCTTGTCGTACACTCCTGCGGCCGCGTATACCCGCTCGTAGACATGTTCGTAGAAGCGGGCGTCAACGCTTTTCAGTTCGACCAGCCCGAGCTGACCGGCAGCGGGATCTGGGCGGAGCAGTTCGGCCGCCGGGCCGCGTTCCACTGCCCGGTGGATATACAGAAGGTCCTTTCGACGGGAGACCGTGAATATATCGAAAGGACCGCTCTTGAAATGTGCAGCGCGTTCCGCAGGCACGGAGGCAATCTCATCTGCAAGGACTATCCGACCTACGGCGATATCGGCATAGACCCGGAGTGGGCGCGCTGGGCCGAGGACGTGATGATCGCCAATTCGGAAATGTGATCTTCGGACGGAAAGCCGGGAGGCCGAAGCAAAGGGCCGCCGCACCCGCATCCGGATGCTTTCGATTTTCGGGCGAAGGGCTTTTGCGAAGTGCGACCGAAGACTTTCCGAAAGGATCCAGCCGATTTTTATAATAATATACATGTGAACGTGCCGGAAGCTCCGGAAAGTATAAGAAAGGCGGGAATGACTCATGAAAAAAGTTCTGCTTTTGGTTTTGGCTGCCGTTTTGCTGATCTCTCTCGGTATCGCGGTGCTCGCGGCGGGGGGCGGATATTCCGACGTGAGCGACGGGGATTGGTATGCCGAGGCGGTGAAGGCGCTGAAGGAAAAGGATCTGATGAACGGCGTGGGCGGAGGCAGCTTTGATCCGGACGGCGTATTTACCCGCGCGCAGCTTGCCACTGTGCTTTACCGCATGGCGGGCAGCCCGGCGGTGAGCGGCGACGACGGCTTTTCCGACACGGCGCCCGGCAAATGGTATTCCGACGCAGTATTATGGGCGTCGGAAAACGGAGTGGTGAACGGCTACGGCGACGGGCGCTTCGGAACGAACGACGCAGCGACGCAGGAGCAGGTAGCGGTCATGCTGTGGCGGGACGCCGGCTCATACGTGCTCGGGCCGGAGTATGCCGACGAAAACGGCGTTGAAAATTCGGCAGGAGCCTGGGCGGAGGACGCGGTACGCTGGGCAAGGGTGGACGGCCTGCTGACGGACGCGATACCGTTCGAGCCGAAAGCGGACGCGAGCCGCGCGCAGGTCGCGGATATGGTATACCGTTATATGCAGCTTCTTGAGCGTTTCTCGGATACGGACGCGGTTTCCGGCGCGACTTCTCAGGCGGACGGCGGGAACGGAAGCGAAGAGCCCACGGTTTATTTCACGGCGGATATATCCGCCGAGGGGCTTGTGAAGATATATGAGGCCCTGGGATGGGAACCGCAGGGAAAAGTGGCGGTCAAGATATCCACCGGAGAGCCCCCGGCAAGCAACTACCTGCGTCCGGAGCTGATAGGCGATCTCGTGAAGAAGCTGGACGGGACGATAGTGGAATGCAACACGGCCTACGGAGGCTCCCGTTCATCTTCGGCCATGCACAAGCAGGTGGCGAAGGATCACGGGTTCACGGATATCGCCGGGTTTGATCTTATGGATGAAGAGGGGACTATGGAGATACCCGCTGACGGCGCAAAGCATCTTAAAGGGGATATCGTCGGCAGTCATTTCGACGACTACGATTGCTTCCTTATCCTTTCCCACTTTAAAGGTCATGCCATGGCCGGGTACGGCGGAGCCATAAAGAATACCTCCATCGGCATCGCCTCTCCGAGCGGAAAGGCGCGTATCCATTCCGGAGGCAAGAGCGACGTGAGCATCTGGGGCGGAACGCAGGACGATTTCCTGGAAAGCATGGCCGAAGCGGCAAAAGCGGTATCCGACTATCTGGGCGAAGGCGAGAGGATCGTTTACATCAACGTAATGAACCGCCTGTCGATAGACTGCGACTGCGACGGGAACCCCGCCGAGCCCGACATACACGATATCGGCATACTCGCTTCTACGGATCCCGTGGCGCTGGATCAGGCCTGCATGGATCTTATCTTCGATGCGGAGGGGAACGCTTCGTTCGTGAACAGGGTCAATTCGCTGAACGGGATCCATACCATTGAATATGCCGAGGAGATAGGCCTGGGAAGCCGTGCCTATAAAACGGTAAGCATAGATGACTGAGTTTTGGAACGTCCTTCAGCGGGAGTTCATATATATTTGGTACTACTTCGAGCTGCAGCTGAGGCAGATATTCCTGTACTGGGTCGTCGGCATGGCGATAGGATCGCTCATATCCGTGTTTGCAAAGGACCGCATCCACGGCCTTTTTGCCGGCATGCAGAACAAAAGGATGGGCGTGCTGGGCATTGTCCCGGCATGTCTGCTGGGGATAGCCTCGCCGCTGTGCATGTACGGCACGATCCCGATTGCGGCTTCCTTCCGCAGACAGGGAATGAGGGAGGACTGGCTCGCGGCTTTCATGACGGCGTCCATCCTTCTCAACCCCCAGCTGATCGTTTACAGCGCGGCGCTCGGGAGAAAGGTCCTGGGCGTAAGGATAGTCTGCTGCTTCCTGTGCGGGATATGCGCCGGACTGCTGGTACGGCTGTTTTACAAGGACCGGGATTTCTTTGACTTCAAGGGCTTTTCCGAGCGGGCGAGCCGAGATACCCATCCGAATTTGCTCGTGCGTTATCTGCTCAATCTTTGGAGGAACGTGAGGGCTACGGGAGTTTATTTCCTCGTCGGCATACTGCTTTCCGCACTGTTTCAGAGATACGTGCCGCAGAACGTGATGACGGATATATTCGGCGGTAACGAGGCCTGGGGCGTGCTGATGGCGGCGACGGTGGGCGTCCCGCTTTACGCCTGCGGCGGAGGCACGATCCCGCTGCTGCGCAGCTGGCTGATCGACGGTATGAGCGTGGGCAGCGCTGCCGCTTTCATGATAACGGGACCGGCTACCAAGATAACAAATCTCGGCGCGCTTAAAATAGCGATGGGCCTGAAGCGGTTTCTGATCTATCTCGCGTTTATTATGGCGTTCTCATTCGTTTCGGGCGTGACAGTAAATCTTCTGATAAGATAAAAGCGCAAAAAATAAAGGAGTAAAAATGATCTACAGGGATTTCAGGGGACTTAAGCTCTCCGCGCTGGGCTTCGGCGCGATGCGCCTGCCGGTGATCGACGGGGACGACGCAAGGATAGACGAGACCGCCGCCTTGCGCATGGTGGACACGGCCATGAAAAACGGCGTAAATTATTATGATACCGCCTGGGGTTATCACGGCGAAAACTCAGAGACGGTAATGGGAAAAGCACTGGCGAGGTATCCGCGCGAAAGCTATTATCTTGCCACGAAGTTCCCCGGGTATGACCCGGAAAATTGGGACAAAGTTGAGGAGATATTCGAGCGTCAGCTGGAAAAGACGGGCGTTGAATACTTTGATTTTTACCTTTTCCACAATGTATGCGAAATGAATATCGACGCATACCTGAACGACGAAAAATACGGCATTTACAGTTATCTGATGAAGCAGAAAGAAAAAGGGCGTATCCGCCATCTCGG
>DBWE01000025.1:5285-7059 GCA_002308315.1 Clostridiales bacterium UBA1246
CAGCTGCAGCTGAATTATCTGGATTGGACGTTCCAGGGCGGCAGGGAAAAAGCCGCTTTTCTCGGCGAGCTGGATATCCCGATTTGGGTAATGGAGCCTCTCAGAGGCGGGAAGCTCGCAGCTCTCAGCGCAGAAAACGAAGAAAAGCTGCGCGCCATGCGCCCGGACGAGGACGCCGCAGCATGGGCGTTCCGATTTCTTCAGAGCATACCGGGCGTTACGGTAATTTTGTCGGGAATGTCAAATGACGGACAGCTGGAAGATAATCTCAGGACCTTTGAAAAGGACGCGAGGCTCAGCGAAGCCGAGCTTTCGGAGCTGCTCGGGATCGCGGAAAAGATGCTGTCGGGGGGCACCGTTCCGTGTACCGCCTGCCGCTACTGCGTAAGCCGCTGTCCGCAGGGACTGAACATACCGGAGCTTATTTCGCTGTATAACGAGCATGCGTACAGCGGGGGCGGCTTTATAGCGCCTATGGCTCTGAGCGCAATGCCCGAGGACAAGCGGCCTCAGGCCTGCCTGCAGTGCAGGAGCTGTGAGCAGGTGTGCCCGCAGCAGATCAGGATCTCGGAAGTGCTGGCCGACTTCACGGCGAAGCTGTGACGCCGCGGGAGAAAAGGGAGCGGGGAGCGAATAAATGAAACCGTATGTTCATACAGTGCAGTATTATGAGACGGACCGCATGGGTATCGTTCACCATTCCAACTACGTCCGCTGGATGGAGGAGGCGAGAGTGGACTTTCTCAGGCAGGCGGGATGGGGATACGAAAGGCTCGAGCGGGAGGGCCTGATATCTCCCGTGACGGCGATGGAGTGCCGGTACAGAGCGAGCACGACCTTTCCCGACGAGGTGAGCGTGAGCGTTGCCGTAACGGAGTTCAAGGGCGCGGTGCTGAAGCTGAAGTACGTCATGTCCGCGAACGGACGCACCGTTTTCGAGGGGCGCAGCGAGCACTGTTTCCTGAACGGCGAAGGAAAGATAATGCGCATGAACAGGGAAATGCCGGATTTTTTTGAGGCGATCGTTTCCCTTATCGAATGAAGTATACGGGCGCGCTGCTTTTGCGGCGCGCCCGTATGTCTTCCGGCGGGAGTTCATTTTTTCGTGAAGTGCAGTATGTTCCAGGAGGCCTTTTCAAGCCTCGCGGTAACGATCCCGCCGTCGCAGGAGCTTTCCTCGTTCCTGCGGGGAAGAAGCACGTCGGGGTGCTCATAGCTGTTGGACGCGTCGGGAGAAGAAGCGTACATTTCTGTATGCCCGGCGAATTTCCAGCCGTTGAAGCCTCGGGCGTCGAGAGTGAGCAGCTGCGGCTCGCCGAGATCGGCGTTTATCACGAATACGCTGAGCTCTCCCGCTTCCTCGTTCAGCGCGGCGGCGGCCTGCACGGTCTCCACGCCCTCAAAGCCGGCGTATTGGTTCATGTCGTCAACGGCGTAGCCTTCAACGTCATAGCGGCCGCACTCCACGACGCAGCGAAGGGAAGAGCCCTTCGCCATTTTCATCATCTGAGTGAAGGCATAGTAAGAGGCGCCCTTCCACACGTGCTCGCGGTCGGTGCGGCACAGGTCGCCGAGACCGCCAGTCGCGCAGCCTATTTTTACGCGGTCGGCGTGCCGGAGCATGACGAGCATGGTGCTGAGGTTTGCCAGCGTGAAGAGCATCTCGTTGGATCCGCCGGGACGCGGCAGGGAGGGCGCGGCGGCGTCGGGATCGTGATGCACGAAATGCCTGTTTGGATCGAATTCGTAGAACAGAGAAGCGGGCTGGCGGCCG
>DBWE01000025.1:7116-9977 GCA_002308315.1 Clostridiales bacterium UBA1246
AGCTTTGTGCGCAGGAAATCGCACAGGGCTATCTCTGTGTTTATATAATCCTCATAGGCAAGGTAGCCTGCCAGCAGAGCTTCCGGCATATCGGGCGGCGCGGAATGATAGTGATGCAGGGAGATGTAGTCCACCGCCTCATAGCATTCCTCAAGCACCTGCCTGTCCCAATCGGGGTAATGATTGAGGAAGGGCGAGGAGGAGACGCAGGCGACGGTCTCGATGCGCGGATCGGTCCATTTCATCGCCTTGGAGGTCTCGAGGGCGAGTATGCCGTAGCCCTTCGGGTCGCGCTCCCGGGAGCCTATCTGCCACGGGCCGTCCATTTCGTTGCCGAGACACCAGGTCTTGACGTTGTAGGACTTTTCACGGCCGTTTTTGCGCCTCAGATCGGACCACCAGGTGCCGCCCTCAAAGTTGGTATATTCCACGCAGTCTACGGCGTCCTGAAGAGTGCCGGTGCCTAAATTGACGGTATAAATGACCTCCGCGCCCGCCTTTTCGGCCCATTGGAGATATTCGTCGTGACCGACGTCGTTGGAGATATACTGCATCCAGGCAAGGTCGAGATGGGTCTTTCTCCCGGATTTCGGGCCTATGGAGTCCTTCCACTGCCAGCCGGAGACGAAGTTGCCGCCCGGCAGACGCACGGAGCGCAGCCCCGCTTCCCGCAGGGCGTTGTAAAAATCGCTGCGCAGCCCCTGCTCGTCGGCGGAGGGATGCCGGGGATTGTACATGCTGCCGTCCACCATATTGCCGATGGGCTCCAGGAACGCGCCGAATAAGCGCGGCGAGATATCCCCGATAACGTAATCGGGATGTACTGTCATCTTTGCTTTTTTCACTGCTGCGACCTTTCCCGGCCTGTCAGACCGTTTTTTATTATAAACAATGTGTACCATATTTCCGGGAGATTTTCAAGAAGACCGGGCGCAAAAAAAGACCGCCGTGCCGTCTGCTTGAAGACTACGGAGCTTGACATATCGTGTATAATTCAGATAACCGACATGAAGGGGCGCTGATTTTTGGAAACGCTTATAGAACTGTTTGACGACAGACCGCTTGAAAACGTGCTCGGCGTGGAAATGTTCCGCCCGAAGCGCGTGGTATACCTGTGCCCGGAGCCCATAGCCTCCGACAGGCGCGCGCAGAACAGACTGAGGACTTATTTCAGACACCGCGGCCTTGCGCCGGAGCTTATATTCGTCGGCGCGAGCATATACGATTCCGACGCGATGGTGAAAACTCTGTGCGAGACGGCGGCAAAATATCCCGACTGCGCCATGGACATAACCGGCGGCACGGACGCGGCGCTTTTCGCCGCGGGACGCATGAGCGCGGAGAGCAGCATACCGGTATTCACGTACAGCCGCCGCATGAACAGCTTTTACGATATCTGCAACGCGCCCTTCGCCGCGTTTCTCGGCTGCAACGTCGAATACCGCGTGGAGGATTTCTTCGTCATGGCGGGCGGGTCCATGCGTTACGGAAGAGTGGACAACGCGATATTGGAGCGCTATCTCGGCGATATCGATTCGTTTTTCGGCCTGTATCTGAAATTCAGAAGAAAATGGACCGATATAGTTACATACATACAAAGAGTGTCGCCCGGCGAGCCGGACAGGCCGGTCTCGCTGCAGGCAAGGGGCAATTATACCGTGAAGGGCGAAAGGAGCGCGAGGATAAGCGCACCGGAGGACGCTCTTTATGCCCTGCGGGACATAGGCTTCATCGACAGCCTCGAGATAGTGCCGGGAAGCACGGTGTCTTTCCGCTTCCGCGATGAGCAGATACGGAAAATGACGCGGGACGTGGGCAGCGTATTGGAGCTGTACGTATACAAGGCCTGCCTCGACAGCGGCCTGTTCGACGACGTGCGCACCAGCGCGGTGGTGGACTGGGAGGGCGACAGGAGCCGCAACGCCGTTTCCAACGAGCTCGACGTCATGTGCTCAAAGGGCGTGATGCCGGTTTTCATCAGCTGCAAGACCGGAGAGGTCAAGACCGAGGCGCTCAACGAGCTGGCGATACTCAGAGACCGTTTCGGAGGAAAGATGGCCAAGGCTGCCATAGTTACGGCGGAGCGCGGCGGAGCGGCGATGCGCAACCGCGCCGGAGAACTGAACATAGACGTGATAGACCTTGACGACCTTGCCGAGGGCAGGATAAACGACAGACTTGCCGCGCTCATGCGCAAGGTGAAATAGGCGAATACAAGCAGTGCGGAGCGGCCGAAAAATCGGCCGCTCCGCGTGATTATCGGACAAATTACGGCTAATTGCTCCTGCCGTCCGCGAAGCTCTCCGCAACGCGGCGGACCTCGTCGGAGGCGTTGATGAATGCCTGCGCCACGACGGGGTCGAAGTGCGAGCCGACGCCGTCGCGTATGATATCCATTGCGACGTCGAAGGGAAAGCCCTCCTTGTAGCTGCGGCGGGAAACGAGCGCGTCGAAAACGTCGGCCACGGCCATGATGCGCGCGGAAAGAGGTATCTCTTCTGCGGCGAGGCCCGAGGGGTAGCCGCTGCCGTCCCAGCGTTCGTGATGATATCCGGCGAGATTTTTCGCCTCGTCAAGGTAGCCGGGCTCGGGGACGATGCTGATCGCCTGATCTATGATCTCGCGGCCGACGGTGGTATGCTTTTTCATGGTGCTGAATTCGTTGTCGTCAAGCTTTCCGGGCTTGTTGAGCACGGAATCGGGGACTTTGATTTTGCCTATGTCGTGCAGGGGAGCGGAGTTTATCACGCTGTCGACGAATTCGTCGGTGAGCTGAGAGGTATATTTCCCCTCGCGGCGAAGCTCATCCATGATGATGCGCGCGTATGACGCGGTCTTGCGCACATGGTCGCCGGTGCATT
>DBWE01000025.1:10045-10457 GCA_002308315.1 Clostridiales bacterium UBA1246
GACATACTGCATGCTCTCCTCGGAGGTTTTTGCAAAGGCGTGATAGAGATTTTCTATCTCGTCGCCTGTATGTATATCGAGCGCCTTGATGCGCTCTACGCTGTCGGCGCGGGCCTCCTCGCTGTTGAAGGCAAAGGCGCCGGCGGCTATCGCCATGGCGTTTACGGGGAAAATGATGTTGTATCTCACCAGCCACAGAGCCACAGCGAGAATGAGGATGAAAAAGCCGAGGAAAAGCAGCAGCTCCCGTATTATGAAGCTGTGCTCGTCGGAGGCAAGGCGGTTCATGGATATGTCCGCGGCGGCATAGCAGCGGCAGACTCCGGACGAGTCGTAAACCGGGTGATACGCGGTGAGCAGCCAGCCGTAGGAGTCGTCCGAGATGATGGGTTCTATGCCGCGGCCGGCGAGC
>DBWE01000201.1:0-2756 GCA_002308315.1 Clostridiales bacterium UBA1246
TCGTCAAAGCAGGTGAGCGCGTCGTCGAGTATTATCGGGCAGGGGTCCTCCCGGGGAAGGGCCTGCATGCATACCGCGAGACGCACCGCGAGATAAAGCTGGTCGCGCGTGCCGTCGCTGAGATATTCCAGCTCCCTGGGGCTGAGATCGCCCTCGCGCGNNGGCGGAAAAACGCATGTTCCTGTCAAAATATACGTTGCTGTATCCGCCGCCGGTCATGCGGCTCATGAGCTCCGCCGCGCTGCGGCAGATGATGGGGGAAAATACCTGCTGCAGGCGGGAATTGGCGTCCTTCAGCGCGTCCGCCGCGAGCTCCAGCGCGTCGTATTCCCGTCCCAGGCGCGCAAGCTCGTCCTCGAGGTCGCATTCCCTCGTGCCGAGCAGCACCGGGTCGCCGAGGTGGATGAAGGAGCCCTCGCCCCTGGCAAGCTCCGACGAGACCTGTCTGAGCCGGGCGCGGACGCGGTCGAGATACTCTTCGGTATCCCGGCGGGAAAGGCGCGCTTCGCCGGAAATGAGCTCCAGGCCTTCCTCGTCGGGCTCCGGCGGCGGGGTCGGCTNNCGCCGAGAGCCTCCGCGCGGGCCCTTGCCTCGGCAAGGCGGGAAAGAAGCTCCTCCGCCCGGGCGGCGGCGTCAAGAGCGTCGGCCTTTTCGTCCTTCGTTATTTTCAAAAGGGCCCGGGAAAGCGCGGAACTCAGCGAGGCGCATTCGTCGCGGGCGGCGTCGTATTTTTCCGAGAGCCCGGAGTACTCCTCCTCGGCGCGGGCGATGCGCTCCGCCGCCTCTTTGCGCCTTTTCGAGCGGCCGACGGCCAGCACGGCGCAGGCCGCGATAAGGCAGAGGACCGCGCAGACGGGGATAAGCACGTGCCGGAAAGCGAGGAAATATACCCCGAGCAGTATCACGGCGAGGGCGTAGAGGGCGCATACGGCGAAGGAGGGCTTTTTCTTTTCTTTTCCGCTCTCCGTCAGGGCCTTCAGCCCGGCCTCGGCTTCGTCGCGCAGGGCGCGGGCCTTTTCCTCCGCCTCTTCGGCCGCGGTGAGTCTTGCGCGCGCTTCACGCACCGAGCGGATATCGTCGCGGGTGACGCCGCGGGCGTCGAGACTGAGGCGTTCAAGCTCGCTGCGCGCCTCGCGCACGGCTTTTTCCCGCGCCGCGTGATCCTCCAGAGCCTTGCGGAAGGCGTCTCTTTTATGGCGTTTAAGCTCGGTTTCCAGCTGCTTTTCCTGCTCCTCGAGCTTTGCGCGCTCTTCTCTGAGGGCGGCGAGACGCTCGTTTTCCGCCTCGATGCGGCTCAGCCTGCTCCTCGTGTCCGCAAGCTCCGCCTCGGCCTCGGGTATGCGGCCCGAGCCCGTGCGCCAGCGGCGCTTTCGCTGCCAGCGGCGCAGTCTTTCGTCCGCGTCGGTATACGATTCTTCCTCGCTGCCGGAGGTAACGAGGGAGGTTATGCGCTTTTCGAGCTCAACGTCTCTGTCAACGGCCATCTCGGGGCGGGTGATGAACGCGCTGCGGCGAAATACCGGTTCGGTCACACCCAGGACGCGCTCGCCTACGCTTTTGCCGGTGAGCTCGGGCAGCTTTTCGCCCGTGCCGCCGTATTCCGCGAGGCAGGGGGCTNNGGCCCATGGGCCTGCCGCTGCCGGTGGGCTCGCGGCGAAGAGTGATCTCCG
This sequence comes from Clostridiales bacterium UBA1246, assembly GCA_002308315.1. Classification (GTDB taxonomy): domain Bacteria; phylum Bacillota; class Clostridia; order Oscillospirales; family Oscillospiraceae; genus UBA1246. The sequence continues at coordinate 1,671 of DBWE01000201.1, forward strand.
TGTCGCCGAGCCGCAGCTCCATGCTGCCCTCCATGGGCCTGCCGCTCCAGGGCATGAAGCGCTGCTTGTCCGGCAGAAAGCCGGCGCGGGCCCTTTCCGAGGTGCTGACCCCGTAGAGCATGGCGCGGATGAAGTGGCTCCAGGTGGATTTTCCGGATTCGTTCGGAGCCTCGATGATGTTCAGACCCTCCTTCAGCTCGAGGGTCTCGCCGTCGAGACGGCCGAAAACGGCGCTCAGCTTACGTATTATCATCACATGTCCTCCCGGTATTCCAGCGCCGCGATGCCGTAGCGGGCCGCCATGACGATCTTTTCCTTTTCCCCGGGACTGTCCGCGGAATCGTATCTGCTCCTGAGTATGCGCAGGAAATTGCCCTTCAGCGTGTCCTCGGCGGCCTGCGCCCAAATATCCTTTTTCAGAACGGTCGCGTCCCTCAGCTCCAGGTGCCAGAAATCCTTTTCAAGCTGCTTCTTCAGCTCGTCGGGACGGAGCTTTTCGTCCCACTCTCCGGAAAGGGTGATGCGGTAAATGTTTTCGGCGGTGTCCGCCGGCACCGCCGCGCGCACGGCGGCGGCTATGTCCCCGCAGCCGCTCACGTCCACCTCGGCGGTGACGTAGCGTCTTTCCGGAAGCGGCAGAAATTCAAGCTCGCAGCCCTGCTTTGACACCGTGCCGCGTATTACGCCCTTTTCCCCCGTCTCGTCGAAGCCCCGGCCGAGCGGGCAGCCGGGGTAGGCCCAGACCGTCCTTCCCGCGGAGCGTATGCCGCTGAAGGTATGGATATGCCCCAGGGCGAGATAGTCGAGCCCGGAGCCTTCGATGTCCTCGCTTTTTATGCTGCCGTAGCGGCTGTCGGGCATTTCGGTATCGCCGTGGCAGACCATGACGTTTATCGCGCCGCCGTCGGGGACGGAAAAGCCGCGCAGAGGCGGAGCCTGCCTCTCGGAAAGAAAGGCCGTGCCCCATACGACGCAGTTCAGCTCTTCGAGCACGACCGGCTGAGGAGCCGTATCGGTGAAAACGTGCACGTTTCCGGGAAAGGAAATGTGGGCGTAGGGGCTCATCGGCGCGTAAAAATCGTGGTT
>DBWE01000201.1:2769-4738 GCA_002308315.1 Clostridiales bacterium UBA1246
ACTTACGGCCTCGAAGAAGGAGCGCAGCGCGTCCACGGTCTCGCCGTAAGCCCGGGAGGAGTCGAACAGGTCGCCGGAGAGCAGGACCATGTCGGCGTCCCGGGCAAGAAGGGCGATGCGCCCGAGCTGTTCCCGCTGCTCGCGGCGGCGCAGAGCNNNGCCTTTTCTTCTCCGAGAGAAGCAAAGGGCGAGTCCAGATGAAAATCGGCCGCGTGAATGATCTTTACCATATTCAGTCCTCTATTCTCAGCGCCTCCGCCGTAAGGCAGAGGCCGGTTCGTTCGTCCAGCTCGAACACGGCGCATTCGAGCTTGCAGGGCCCGGGGGCGGGATCCATGCGCCGTTTGGGATTGCCCAGGAAATTCGATACGGAGTGCTCCGCGTTCATGCCCAGAACGGATATCCGCGGCCCCGTCATGCCGAGATCGGTAATATAGCCGCTGCCGGCGGGCATCACGCAGGCGTCGGAGGTCTGCACGTGGGTGTGCGTGCCCCACAGGGCGGATACCCGCCCGTCGAGATAAAAGGCCATGGCCAGCTTTTCGGAGCTCGCCTCGGCGTGAAAATCGACGAGGGTGAAAAGTCGCTTTTCCGCCTTCAGGATGCGGTCGGCCTCAAAAAAGGGATTGTCGGGGCCGAAATCCATGCCGCAGCGGCCTATAAGGTTAATGACCAGCACCTCGCCGAAGGCCGCGGGGAATACGCCCCAGCCGCGCCCGGGCGTCTGCGGCGCGAAATTCGCCGGGCGCAGTATGCGCCCTTCGTCGTCGAGATATTCGAGTATATCGGTCCTGCCGAAGGCGTGGTTGCCCAGAGTGATCACGTCCGCCCCCGCGTCCAGCAGCTGTTCGGCCTGGCGCCGGGTAATGCCGATGCCGGAGGCGTTTTCCCCGTTGACGACGGTGAAGTCTATTCCCTTCAGTTTTTTCAGACTGCGCAGTCTGCGCTCGAAAAGATCGGCGCCGCTCTGTCCGACCACGTCTCCCGCGGCAAGTATTCTTACAGGCATGTCGATGCTCCCCGGTCCCTTTCCGCTCCGCGCTTTCTTTGACTTGATATATAAAGTATACATAATATCCGTCCCGTTTACAATCTTTATTGCGGAGGCGGCCGGACAAAAATAAAAAAAACGCAATAATACGGAAAATCATGTTTACAAGCAGGAAAAATTATGGTACAATCATTCGCTGTCAGCCCCTCGGCTTGGTTACGGGAGAAAGAGCCTTTCCGCCCGTTACCCGGCCCTGCGGGGAATATATAGGAAAGGAAAAGAAAAAATGCTTCTGAAAGACCAGAAAACCGAGATCATCGAAAAGAACCGCGTACATGAGACCGATACCGGCTCTCCCGAGGTGCAGGTCGCCATTCTGACCGAGCGCATCAACATCCTCAACGAGCACCTCAAGGCTCATCCCCACGACAATCATTCCCGCCGCGGACTGCTCAAGATGGTCGGTAAGCGCAGAAATCTGCTGGACTATCTCGCCGCCAAGGATATCGAGCGGTACAGAGCCTGCATAGCCAAGCTGAACATCAGAAAGTAAGCCTGTCAACGGGACTGCTCCGGGCGACCCCCGGGCAGTCCCGCAAACAATATCATCAAACTAAAAAATGCGGAGAGGTCAGACCTTTTTAGCAGTTGAAAAAGCGCCGCGGCGGCGCCGCGGGGTTTTTTCAAGTGCTAAAAGGCGTACTCTCTGCGGAAAGGAAAACAAATGATAATCACAAAAAGAGAGTTCCCCGAGCAGAAAAAGTACGAGATCGAATTTGCCGGCCGTCCCCTTTCCTTCGAGGTAGGCAAGCTGGCCGAGCTGTGCAACGCCGCCGTGCTGGTGCGCTACGGCGAGACCACGGTGCTGGTATGCTGCACCGCCTCCGCCCGTCCCAAGGACGGCATAGACTATTTCCCGCTGAACGTGGATTTCGAGGAAAAGCTGTACGCCGTGGGCCGCATCCCCGGCGGCTTCCT
>DBWE01000201.1:4762-5949 GCA_002308315.1 Clostridiales bacterium UBA1246
CGCCCCATGCGTCCGCTCTTCCCCTCGGATCTGCGCAACGACGTGGTCATCACCTGCACGGTGCTGTCGGTGGACCATGACTGCTCCCCCGAGATCGCCGCGATGCTCGGCGCCAGCGCCGCCGTGTCGATCTCCGACGTGCCCTTCAACGGGCCGATAGGCGGCGTGAACGTGGGCTGGGACGGCGAAAAGTATTTCTTCAACCCCACCTCCGCGGAGCGCGAGATATCCCGCATGACCGTTACCGTGGCGGCCACCGAGAAAAAGGTGGTCATGATAGAGGCCGGCGGCAAGGAGATACCCGAGGACGTCATGTTCGAGGGCATCATGCAGGCCCACGAGGTCATCAAGCCCGTCATCGCCCTCATCAACCGCATGGTCGCCGAGATAGGCAAGCCCAAGTTCTCCTATGAGCACGCTTCCTTCGACGAGGACCTTTACAACGAGCTGTTCGAGCGCTATATCAAGGATATAGAGTACTGCATGGACACGGACGACAAGAACGTCCGCGAGGAGAGAGTGAACGCCGTCCATGACAAAATGAACGAAGAGCTGCTGGAAAAGTATCCCGATATGGAAAACTACATGGAGGAATGCATGTACCGCCTGCAGAAGCACGTGGTGAAGCATTGGCTCCTTGACGGCAAGCGCGTGGACGGACGCGCCATGAACCAGATACGGCCTCTGGCCGCCGAGGTCGGGCTCATCCCCCGTGTGCACGGCTCGGGCCTGTTCACCCGCGGTCAGACTCAGGTGCTCTCCCTCTGCACTCTTGATACGATGGCGGCCCAGCAGAAGCTGGACACCATTTGGGAGGAAGAGAGCAAGCGCTATATCCACCACTACAATTTCCCGGGCTTCTCCACCGGCGAGGCCAAGGGCTCCAGGAGCTCCAGCCGCCGCGAGATAGGCCACGGCGCCCTTGCCGAAAAGGCGCTCGAGCCCGTCATCCCGCCGCCCGAGGAGTTCCCCTACACCATACGCGTGGTCAGCGAGGTGCTGTCCTCCAACGGCTCCACCTCTCAGGGCTCCATCTGCGGTTCGACCCTCGCTCTTATGGACGCGGGCGTGCCCATCACCGCGCCTGTGGCCGGCATATCCTGCGGCCTTATCTCCGACGGCGACCGCTGGACCACCTTCATCGACATCCAGGGCGTTGAGGACTTCCACGGCGAGATGGACTTCAA
>DBWE01000130.1:0-5832 GCA_002308315.1 Clostridiales bacterium UBA1246
CAGCCCGTGAAAACCGACAGGTGTTCTCTTAAGGAGCGTTGTTATGATACAGCTTACGGTTAATATCGACGACATCAACTACGAGCGCGCCGCGGAGCTCATTCTGCCCGCCCTGCTCAGTCAGGCCGACAGCGGCGGAGAGAAGCCGCTTTGGGCCCGTTTTCTTTCAAATGCCCCCGAGCTCGGGACAAGCGCGGCCAGGGCAGTCCTCGCGGGGATGTCCGAGGACAGGAAAAACGAGCTGCTGGCGGCGTACGTCAACAGGAACAAAGAAAAGATTGCAGGACTGCTTTCGGACATGGCCCTCGGCAAAGGGATAGAGCTCAAAATATCCTCCGTCGGCGCGAAAAGCATTCCCGAAGCATGATATGGCAGACTGAACCTATACGCAGGAGCATGATATGGTAATATTCAAAAACGGCAGAGCGGCTGCGCTGTATATCTGTCCCGACTGCGCCGACGCCGCGGGGCTGAGGCTCGCCGCCGAGTCCTTCGCCGGAGACGTGGAGCTGGTCGGCGGAGCGCGCCCGGAGATCGTATCCGATCCGGCGGCTCTGCGCGGCGACGTGATCATCGCGGGCGTGGTCGGGGACTGCCCGCCCATGGACGATATGGTCCGCCGCGGCATACTCGATCTTTCCGGCGTGGAGGGCAGAAGAGAGGTGTTCGCCCTTCGGCTCGTATCCTCCCCCGCCGACGGCGTCGGCAACGCCCTTATAATCGCCGGCAGCGAAAAGAGAGCCGTCTTTTACGGGCTTTATCACGTTTCGTCTCTCATCGGAGTCAGCCCGTGGGCGTACTGGGCCGACGTGAAGCCCGCGAAAAGGGACTCGGCGGAGTTTTCCGCCGACGAGCTCGAGATGACCTCGCGGGAGCCCTCGGTAAAATACCGCGGTATCTTTCTCAACGACGAATGGCCTTCCCTCGGCTCATGGGTCAGCTCGGCTTTCGGCGGCTTCAACGAGCTTTTTTACGGTAAGGTATTCGAGCTCATCCTGCGTCTCAGGGGCAATTTCCTCTGGCCCGCCATGTGGAGCGCGGTGTTCAGCGAGGACGGCGTGAGCGAGCCCCTTGCCTGTGCCCGGCTGGCCGACGCCTACGGCATAGTCATGGGCACCTCGCACCATGAGCCCATGTTCCGCGCGGGCGAAGAGTGGAAGAGGATAAGCGGCCGCTACGGCAGCGATCCCGCCTGGGACTTTGCCTCCAACGCCGACGCGATCACCGCGTTCTGGGAGGACGGGCTCAGGCGCAATAAAGGTCTGGAAAGTCTTGTCACCGTAGGCATGCGCGGCGAGAACGACTCCGCACTTTTCGGCTCCGCCGGGGACAACATACGGCTGCTGAAAAGGATAATAAAGGTGCAGAAGCAGCTGCTGGAAAAGCACGGCATGTCCGACGTGCCGCAGGTGCTCACGATATACAAAGAGGTAGAAAAATACTGGTACGGCTCACCCGATGAGGAGGGCCTGCGCCGCTGGGACGGGCTGGACGGCGTCACCGTGATGATGACGGACGACAATTTTGCCAACACGCGCACTCTCCCCGCCGAAAGCGAGAGGAACAGGCCCGGCGGCTGGGGCATGTATTATCACTTTGATTATCACGGCGGTCCCCGCTCGTATGAATGGGTAAACGTCACTCCCCTCGTCAAGGTCTGGGAGCAGATGAGCATGGCCTACGACTACGGCGTGCGGGAGGTATGGGTAGTCAACACGGGCGATCTCAAGCCCATGGAGCTGCCGATCTCGTATTTTCTCGATCTCGCCTATGATTTTGACTCTCTGGGGACCGGCGGCATAAACAGGATACGGGAATATACCCTCGCCTGGGCCCGCGGGCAGTTCGGCCGCTGCGGCGAGCGCGCCGTCGCTCTCGCCGCGGATATCCTCGAGGGATACACCCGCATGAGCGGGGCAAGGAAGCCCGAGATCACTTTCCCTTATACCTACAGTCTGCTTCACTATGACGAAGCCCGCCGGGTGCTGGACGCCGCGCTCGCCCTCGAGGCGAAGGCCGAGGAATGCGCCGCGCTCATGGACGGCGAGCTCGCGGACGCGTATTACCAGCTCGTCTTCTACCCCGCCGTCGCGACGGCCAACGTGATAAAAATGCAGATCTACGCCGGGCTGAACGAATGGTTCTGCCGCGAAAAAAGCGCTTTGGGCAACGAGTATGCCCGTCTCGGCTGGGCCTGCGTCGAAAAGGACAAGGAGATGCAGGCCTACTACAACGGCAAAATGGCGGCGGGCAAATGGCGCGGCATGATGAGCTCTCCCCACGTGGGCTACCGTATGTGGACCCCCGACAGCGGAGCGTATCCCGAATATGTAAAAACCGCCCTTAAGGACGGCAGCGTGCTCATGGTAAATACCGCGGGCACGTATTCCGCCCATACGGACGGCGAGGAAGCTTTCCTGCCCGCTTTTACGGAAAGCGGCGGAGAAAGATACCGCGTCACGGTTTCCAACGGCGGCAGGACGCCCTTCGTCTGCCGTCTCGAGACCGACTCGGACTGGATATCCCTTGACCGCAGCGAGGCTGAGATAAAAACCGGCGCGGATTTCTTCGTTTCTCTCGGGCCGGGCGCTCCGAAAGCGGACAGTGAGGGCAGGATAAGCGTAACGGGAGCCGGGCAAAAGGTCGTCATCAACGTCAGGGCGATGATACGGGACCTGTCCGCCGCTCCTGCGGGCGCCTTTGTCGAAAGCGGCGGGGTCGTATCCGTCGAGGCGGAGCATTTTTCCGCCCGCGCCGGAGGCGGCGGAGCGGAATGGAAGCTTATCGAAAATTACGGGCGCACCCTTTCGTCCGTGAAAATGTACCCCGATACCCTCTCCTTCGAAGACTGGCGCGGCGCGCCGTACCTTGAATACAGCTTTTTCCTTTTCTCTCCCGGACGCTATACCCTTACCGTTTTTTCCGCTCCCACCAACAATCTTACCGAGCCCGGAAGCCTGCGTTACGCCGTTTCCTTCGATTCGGCTCCCGCCGTGATCGGCAACGCTCTGCCCGAGGGCTACGCCGCGGGCAGCTACGCGAACGAGCTGTGGCAGAACGCCGTAATGGACAACATACATCTTTCCCGCACCGCGCATGAGCTGAGCGAGGGAGCTCACACCCTGCGTTTTTACGGCATGGACGCCGGACTTGTGCTGCAGAAGCTCGTCTTGTCCTCCGCGCCGCTGCCCGGCTCGTATTTCGGCCCTCCGGAGAGCGGGCGCGCGCCCGGGCGCGAATGACCTCCCCGCGGGGCGACGCCGGGAATACCCGACCGGCAAAAAAAGGCCGCCGGACTTTTTCCACAACAAGCAGGGGCCGCTGCAAAACGAAAGGATTGCAGCGGCCCTTCTGTTTGCCTCAGCGTTTCGGCGCGGCGGTATCCCGGGGGCTCTCGGTGATCTGTGCCGGGCCCGCCGAACCGGGAACGCGGTTTGCGTTTCCGCCGTTCATCATTCCGCCTTCTCCGGTCCCGCCTTTGCTTTCCTCCGTGCCGGGCGTCGCCGGCGCGGGAGAAGAGGTAACGTTGGCCGTAACGCGCGGCATTTCGCTGCTGAGGGGAGGCTTTCTTTCAGCTCCGCAGGCGCACAGCAGCGCCGAAAGCAGCGCTGCCGCCGCCAGCACGGCAATTATCCGCTTCATACTCGTTTCCTTTCAATGATAGTTGCCGTGTTAGTATTGCCCGCTCCCCTCAAAACATGCATCGCGTCTTTTCAAAAAAAACGGGGCTGCCGCAATCATTTTGCGTCAGCCCCGCGGGTCTTTATTCAGTTCGTGTATTGGCTGTGGATCACGGCTGTCAGACGGAGACTGTCTTCATAGGGCTCGAACACCAGGCGAAGAATCCTCCACTCCAGCCCTTCCTCGTCCGTTCCGGGCACGCAGAAATCCACGAATTCCCCCTCCGGGAAAACCGAGGCTACGTTTTCGAGGGCGTTGCCGCTCTTTACGATGCGGTTCACTCCCAGCAGCGGCGCGCTCATGAAATCGCAGTCATACGCGAAGCCGGAAAAATACTCCGCCGCCGTCATCCGGATAGGCTCGCCGGTGTCCGGCCTCGTCCCCCAGATATACTCCGTGTCGTCTTTGGCTATCGAGGCAACGCGAACGGGCGTAAGGCACTGGTTGGAAGCGAGATTGACGGTGGAATACGGGGATACGATAAGTCCGTATTCCGGATGGACGAACGCGGAAAGGGTCTCGTAATCCCCGTCGCGTATTGCCGCCGTCACCGAATACGCCGCTTCCACGACCTCCTCCGCTTTTTCTCCGTCCGCGCTCACCGGGACGGCGGGCACTGTCGGGATCGCGTTCTTGTTTTCGTGGGACATTTTCAGCGTTACGCTCAGAAGACACAGGACCGCTCCCAACAGCGCGCCGAGAAGGAAACACATGGCGCTGAGCAGTGGTTTTTTCATATATACCTCAGACTGATATCTTTTTTATTATTTGTATCAACGCGCCAATCATACATTATGCGCCCGGTAAATTCAACAACAAAGTGTTACAAAAAACAAGCGCGTCCGCGTTTATCGCCTGTATTCGAACTCCAGCTCGTAGATCGACACGGTATCCCCGTCCTTTATCCCCATGTCCTCCAGGCGCTCGAAAAGCCCCGCGGAACGAAGGGTGCGGTCGAAATACATTCTCGACTCCGCGTCGTCGAAGTTCACTCCGCTCATCACCCGCTCAAGCCACTTTCCTTCCACGAGCCACACCCCGTCCTCTTCGCGGATGCTCACGTCGCCGCAGGTCTGGGGAAGCTCTTCCGTTTCCGTATATTCCGGCTCGAAGATCTGTATGGGCGGCAGCTCGCGGAGCTTTCCGGCTATCGCCATGACCAGCTCGCGCACTCCCCGGCCCGTCGCAGCGGATATCTCGAAAAGCTGCATGCCCTGCGCGGCCACGTGCGCTCTGAAGCGTTCCGCCGCCTCGCCGTCCGCGGCTATGTCGCTCTTGTTCGCCGCGACGATCTGCGGCCTTGCCGCCAGCTCCGGGTCGTGCAGCAGCAGCTCGCGGTTTATGGTTTCGTAATCCTCCACGGGATCGCGTCCCTCGCTGCCGGATATGTCCACCATGTGCACCAGCAGGCGGCAGCGCTCTATATGCCTGAGAAAATCATGGCCGAGTCCCGCGCCCTCCGAGGCTCCCTCGATTATGCCGGGGATATCCGCCATGACGAAGGATACGCCCTCCGCCGCCCAGACCACCCCGAGATTGGGGTAAAGGGTGGTAAAATGATAATCCGCGATCTTGGGATGCGCCTTCGACACCGCGCTGAGCAGAGTGGACTTGCCCACGTTCGGGAAGCCTACGAGCCCCGCGTCCGCCAGCAGCTTCAGCTCCAGCGTGACGTCTCTGCGCTGCCCGGCCCTTCCGCGCTTGGCGAAATTCGGTTTCTGCCTCGTCGGCGTCGCAAAATGCTTGTTGCCCCAGCCGCCGGCGCCGCCCTTTGCCAGCACGAAGCGTCCGTCCTCGGATATATCCTTTATCACGGCTCCGCTCTCTCTGTCGCGCACCACCGTGCCCCGCGGGACGCGGATGATGAGATCCTCGGCGTCCCTGCCCTTTTTCATGCCGCCCTGCCCGTCCGCTCCGTTGGGGGCGGTATACTTGCGCTTGTAGCGGAAATCCATCAGCGTGGACATGTTATCGTCCGCGACGAGTATTATGCTCCCGCCGCGGCCGCCGTCGCCGCCGTNNGGGCCCGCCGGCAGGGACGTACTTTTCCCGGTGGAAGGCCACGGCGCCGTTTCCGCCGCTGCCGGCAGCGACGCTTATATTCACCTTATCAACAAACATTTCGTTACCTCGCTCCCTTTCGCGCGCCGG
>DBWE01000130.1:5840-6125 GCA_002308315.1 Clostridiales bacterium UBA1246
GCGGACACGGATGAAATAAAAGGCCGGCGGATGCCGGCCTTTTGTTTCAAATCACTCTGCTTTGCTCTCGCTTACCTCGTAAACCGATACCTTCTTGCGGTCTCTGCCGAGACGCTCGAAGCGGACTATGCCGTCGGCCGTGGCGAAAAGACTGTCGTTGCTCGCCCTTCCGACGTTGGTGCCCGGATGTATCTTTGTGCCGCGCTGGGTCACGAGGATATTTCCCGCCAAAACGAACTGTCCGTCGGCTCTCTTTGCTCCGAGGCGCTTGGACTTGCTGTCGCG
>DBWE01000130.1:6267-6670 GCA_002308315.1 Clostridiales bacterium UBA1246
CCTTGCCGTTCTTTACGACCTTGGCGGAAACGCTTGCGCCCTCCACCGCGGGCGTTCCGATGCTCGCGCCCTTCTCATCGTCGATAACGGCGAGGACCTTATCGAAGGAAACGCTGTCTCCGGCCTGCGCATCGAGCTTTTCAATAAACAGCACGTCGCCCTCCGCGACCCTGTACTGCTTGCCGCCGGTTTCAATAATAGCGTGCAGCATATGCACCATCCTCATAAAAAGACTCGCTCTCGCAGGCGCGGACAGGCCGGCTTATATATACCCTCGGGATATATGCCTGCTCAAAGCGGCTTTAAGAGTATACCATCCCGCTCCGCCCGTGTCAATATCGACTTTTTTTATTTTTTTATGCCGTCAAATCGATACCCGCCGCGGCGGCGATTGCATAAGCCG
>DBWE01000130.1:6725-13012 GCA_002308315.1 Clostridiales bacterium UBA1246
CCATGTCCCGAGGACATGGTATAATGTATCGTACGCTGCGCGTTCCGCCCTTCCCGGACGGCGCGCGCTCAACCGACGACGGGCAAAACCACAGTAAAGGAAAAGACAATGAAAACAGACGTTCTGATAATAGGCGCCGGACCGGCCGGTATTTTCACCGCCATCGAGATGATCAACCGCGGCAGCCGCAAAAAGATAACCATAGTCGAAAAGGGCAAGGCCGTGGAGGACCGCAGCTGCCCCAAAAGCGTCACGCAGCGCTGCGTGAGCTGCAAGCCGAACTGCAATATCACGACCGGCTTTTCCGGCGCGGGCGCGTTTTCGGACGGCAAGCTTTCCCTCAGCTGCGAGGTGGGCGGAGAGCTGCCCTCTCTCATAGGCAGCGAGCTTGCCCAGCAGACCATAGACTATACGGACGGGATCTACCTTTCCTTCGGCGCCGACACTCACGTTGAGGGCTCCGAGGAAACGGACGAGGTCCGGGACATACGCCGCCGCGCCATAGGCGCCGGACTGAAGCTGGTGCTGTGCCCGATACGTCATCTCGGCACGGAAAAGGCCCACGATCTTTACGCCTCCATCGAGAGCTTTCTTGTCGAAAAAGGCGTTGAGCTGCTGCTGGAGACCGAATGCACCAATCTTATAATGGAAAACGAATGCTGCCGGGGCGCGGAGATAGTCAAAGACGGCCGCGGCGACTCGATTTACGCCGACGAGGTGGTCGTAGCCACGGGGCGCAGGGGCGCGGCGTGGCTGGAGGACATCTGCGTGGAGCACGGCATAGCCCACCAGCCCGGGACCGTCGACATAGGCGTGAGGGTAGAGGTGCGCAGCGAGGTGCTCGAAACGGTCAACCGCGTGCTTTACGAATCCAAGCTCATAGGCTATCCCAAGCCCTTCAAGAACAAGGTCCGCACCTTCTGTCAGAATCCCGGCGGCTTCGTGTCCCAGGAAAACTACGACAACGGCCTTGCGGTCGTAAACGGTCATTCATACAAGGACATCAAATCCGAGAACACCAACGTCGCCATACTCTGCTCGCATAATTTCAGCGTTCCCTTCAATCAGCCGATAGAGTACGCCCAGAAGGTAGGCGAGCTTACCAACATGCTCGCCGACGGGCGCATACTCGTCCAGCGCTACGGGGACATACTCGACGGCAAGCGCACCTGGGACAAGGAGCTGGCCTACTCCAACGTCCGCCCCACTCTCCCCGACGCCGTCGCCGGCGACATCACCTCCGCCATGCCCTACCGCTCCATGATAAACATTATCAATTTCATCCAGGCCATGGACGAGGTCGTCCCCGGCTTCGCCGCGCACGAGACCCTGCTTTATTCCCCCGAGCTGAAGTTCTACTCCAACCGCGTAAAAATGGACACGGATTTCAATACCAACGTCAAGGGGCTCCACTGCCTGGGCGACTCCAGCGGCTGGACCCGCGGTCTGATGATGGCCTCGGCCATGGGCGTGCTTATGGGGAGGAAGCTGGTATGACCGTCACCTGCGAGATCAACACCCGTTACCCGGAGTGCGACAGGATGGGCGTGGTGCATCACGCCGTGTATCCCATATGGTACGAGCAGGCGCGCCTTGAGTGGCTCGAGCGCGCCGGGCTGCGCTTTGAGGAGCTCAGCGCCCTCGGCGTGAACCCCGCCATGGTGGACCTGCACATAAAATACAAGGGCGCCGCGACCTATCCCCAGACCCTGTACATCACGGTGCGCCCGGAGAGCTTCGCTCCGAAAAAGCTGGGGCTGAGCTATACGCTTACCGACGCCTCCGGCGTCCTTTTGGGCGAGGCGGAGACCTTTCATATATGGACCGGTCCCGACAACCGCTCCTTCGACCTGGAGCGGGGGCTGCCGGAAATGTACGCAAGGCTTAAGGCCGCGTTTGAATGAACGCGGGCAGCAGACAGGAAAACTGCGCGGGGCATTTTGAGTATTTCAAAATGCCCCGCGAATTCATTTTTACCGTTTTTACGCCTCCGCCGTTACGACCGCCTCGTCTCCCTGCCGCTTCATCCGCCTCATGATCAGCTCGTAGCAAACGGTCAGCATCAGGAACGTGATGAGCCAGGATATGGGATAGGTCATGAACAGGAACCGCATATTGTGGAACGCCGGCAGACGGAATATCGTGCTGACCCACGCTATCCTCGTAACGCATATCCCGAATATGGATATCAGCATCGGTCCGGTGGAGCGTCCCATCCCGCGTATTATTCCCGTCATGACGTCGTGCAGGCCGTTGAGACAGTACGGCAGGCAGATATACGTCATGCGCACCACGCCGTATTCTATCGCCTCGGGCGAGTCGGCGAGGTAGATCGACAGCAGGGGCCGCGCGAAGAAGAATATCGTCCAGCCCATCACTATGCCTACGGCCGTCACGCAGCCGAGGCAGATAAGGCGTATGCGTCCTATGCGTTTATAAAGGCGGGCTCCGTAATTCTGCCCGACGAAATTCATTCCGGCATGGTGAAAAGCGTTCATGGAGATGAACACGAAGCTTTCCACGTTTCCCGCGGCGGAGCTGCCCGCAAGCACCACCGAGCCGAAGGAATTTACGGAGGACTGTATTATCACGTTGGATATGCCGAACAGACTGCCCTGTATCCCCGCGGGCAGACCCACCGCGATGATGCGCAGCAGAGGCTTTCTGCGTATCTTCATTTTTCCGAATACGAGTCTGCAGCAGTCGTCTCTCCGCGCGAGGGCCGCCAGCACCAGCACCGCGGCAAGAGTCTGCGATATCGCCGTGGCCAGCGCCACGCCCGCCACGTCCATTCTGAACACCGTGACGAAAAGCAGGTTCAGCAGCACGTTCAGCACCCCGGCGACCGTAAGGAAGATTAGCGGCCTGCGCGTGTCTCCCACGGCTCTGAGTATCGCCGCGCCGTAGTTGTAGAGCATGCTCTGCGTCATGCCGCAGAAATATATGCGCATATAAAGCGCGGAAAGGCCGATGACGTTTTCTGGCGTGCCCATCCACTTCAGGAACTGCCTGGAAAAGCATATGCCTATCGCGGAAAGCATCAGCCCGCTTATGAACGCCGTGGGGATCGCGGTATGCACCGTTTCGTGGGCAGCCCCGTCGTCGTTCGCGCCCACGTTTACCGCGACGTTCACCCCCGCCCCCACCGACAGGCCGGTGAACAGGTTCACCATCAGTCCGATAAGCGCGCCGGTCGCGCCGACCGCGCCCACGGAATTGCTGCCGCAGAACTGTCCGACCACCACCATGTCGGCGGCGTTGAAAAGCAGCTGCAGGATGCCGGTGAACATCACCGGCAGCGCGTAAAGTATGATCTTGGCGAGCATCGGCCCGTGGCACATGTCCATCTTGTAGCTCGAGCGCCGTTCAATCCTGGGGTTAAGCATATTCTCCGTCCCGCCTCCGCCCTTTTCCCGGGCCCCGAGGCCGTTGTTTTTTCTAACGACTATAATACTTTTTTCCCCGGCAGGCAAGCACAAAATAGTTATCGCGGCGCCGGCCCGTGGGCCGACGCCGCAGACTTCGTTTGGATCGTTCTTCCGCGCCCGGGAAACCGTGCGCCGCTCAGCCCGCCGCGGCGACGTCCGAGCGTATTTTTTCCATCCTGCGGTCTATCTCCGCGCTTATCTCCGCGCAGGCCAGCAGCTCCTCCGCCATCGCGGCAGACTCCGCGTTCTTTTTATATCTCAGCTTGTGCTCCAGGCTCGCCCACATGTCCATGGCGAGCGTGCGCAGCTGGACCTCCACCTTCATCAGCCGCTTGCTGTTGTGCAGGAAGATCGGCGTGGCGATGATAAGATGCAGGCTCCGGTAGCCGTTGGATTTCGGTTCGGCTATATAGTCCTTTTTCTGCAGCAGCAGAACGTCGTCCTGCTTCAGCAGCGAGTCGGCGAGCATATAGATATCCGAGCTGAAGGAGCATATCACCCGCACCCCGGCTATGTCGTTTATGTTCTGCTCGATGCTCTCCACGGTCATGGGAAAACCGTTTCTGAGCAGTTTTTTCATTATGCTTTCGGGCTTTTTCAGGCGCACCTTGACCGTTTCTATCGGGTTTCTGTCGTCTCCGAGGGACAGCTCCTCGTTCAGCACTCTGAATTTGGTCTCCACTTCCATCATCGCGCAGCGATATCGCGTCATAAGCTCCCTGTAAGGCTCGGCGTACTCCTTCAGCCATTCCGCCGCTTCCCCCGCCGGCAGGCTTATCCCGAGCGCCCGGCCGATCTCCTCCGTGAGATCCGTTTCCGTTCCGTTCATCCTTCACCGTCCTTCCGCAGCTTCGCTTTCGTACCGATAACATTATATACGCGCTCTTTCTTTTTTTCAAGCTGCGCTTCCCCCGCCGTCACGCGGGGCGCTGGCGTCCCGCGTGATCCGTCACGGTCTGTCCGTCAAGTATCAGCTCGGAGACCGGCACGACGGTGTAGCCGTTTCCGAGAAGGTATTCTATTATCGCTCCCAGCGCCTCGGGCGTATGCAGCGCGGCGTTGTGGAACAGCACTATGCTCCCCGGGGCGACCCTTGACGTTACTCTCTTGTATATCGTATCCGCGTCGAGATCCTTCCAGTCGAGGCTGTCCACGTCCCATTGGATCACCTCCATGCCCATGGCGTTCACCGCCGCGACCACGTGGTCGTCGTATTCCCCGTACGGACAGCGGAACAGCGACGGCCTCACTCCGGTTATGGCCTCTATCCTGTCGCTGCAGGCGTTAATATTGCTCTCTATCTCTTCCGGGGAAAGCCTGTTGAAATGCGCGTGGTCGTCGGAATGGTTCATCACCTCGTGCCCGGCGTCGAAAAGGGCCCTGACCGATTCGGGATACTTTTCCGCCCAGCTTCCTACGACGAAAAAGGTCGCCCTTACGTTGTACGCCGCGAGTATGTCGATGAGCTTCTGCGTGTCGTCGTTTCCCCAAGCCGCATCGAAGCTCAGAGAACAGAACTTCCCGTCGCGCTCCACGCTGTATATCGGTATCCTGCGCGAGGCGGCCGAGGCCGCGATGAACACGGGGCTGTTCACCGCCGCGAATATCAGCGCCACGGCAAGCATAATGCCCGCGGTCGTCAGCGCTCTGCGTCCGCGGGCCGTCATCCTTTGCGTAAAAGCGAAACCGCGCATGGTATTCCTCCTTTACGTGCTGCCGGACCTTGCGGGCCGGCGTGCCGGGATATCCCGGCACGTCAGCCCGCAAAAACCGGGTTCGTATTCAAATACTATGCGCGGCGCCGCGTCATGATGCTTTCACTCCGCCCCGAAATACCTCATGGCGTTGTTGTAACAGATATCCCTCACCGCCGAGCCGACGGCGGCGATATCCGCGGGATATTCCCCGTTCTCTATCCAGTCTCCCAGCAGCGAGCAGAGTATCCTTCGGAAATATTCGTGCCTCGTATAGCTGAGGAAGCTGCGCGAGTCGGTGAGCATTCCGACGAAGTTGCCGAGGCAGCCGAGCGNNTAGCTGAGGAAGCTGCGCGAGTCCGTCACCATGCCGATGAAATTCGCCAGGACGGACATCGACGCAAGGTTTTTCAAATGCTCCTCCATGCCCTTTTTCGTGTCGCTGAACCACCAGGCGGACCCGTGCTGCACCTTTCCCCTCGCTTCCGCGCAGGCAAAGCAGCCCGTTATCGCGTCTATCTGCGCGTTGTCGGCGGGATCGAGGGAATACAGCACCGTTTTCGGCAGTCCGCTCCCGGCCTCGATCCGTCCCAGCAGCGCGGCCAGCGCCTCGCCGCAGCCCGACCCGCCTCCGATGGCGTCAAAGCCGCTGTCGGGGCCGAGGCGCGCGAACGCGGTCGGGTTCACGTTTCTCACCGCGCCGAAATGCAGCTGCATGACCCAGCCGCGGCGGCGGTATTCTCCCGCGAGGAATGTGAGCAGGGCCGTTTTGTAGCTCTCGCTCTCCTCTTTTGTCGGCCTTTCGCCGCGCAGAGCCTTTTTGAAGGCAGCGTCCTCCGCCCCGTCGAAGCGGTGGGGCACGAAATCGAGTCCGTGGTCGGAATTGCGGCAGCCGTNNGCGCCAGCCGAGAGCGCCGAAGCGGTCCATGCGCCGGACCAGCTCGCTTTTCAGCCCGTCGAGATCGCGTATCTCTCCGCCGAGACCGGCGATGTATCCGGCAAAGCCGTCCCGGTCTACGTTCATGGCCCTGTCGGGCCTCCACGCGGGAAGCACCTTTACCTTCCAGTCCCTCAGCCGCTCATGATACGTCAGCTCGTCGGCGGGGTCGTCGGTGGTATATATCAGCCGGACGCCGCTGCTCTCCACTATCCCGCGCGCCGACAT
>DBWE01000126.1 GCA_002308315.1 Clostridiales bacterium UBA1246
CCGCCGAGGGCATCCCCACCAAGTATGTCGGCCACTATGACCAGTTCAATATCGGCCTGCCTCCGGGACTCGATCCCAACACCGGCATGGGCGAGAAGAACCCCACCTTCATGTACGCGGTCAACACCTGCCTCGTCGACGTGGACAAAGCCACCGGCAAGGCCAAGGTGCTCAAGTACACCACCGTGGCAGACGTCGGAGTTATCGGCAACATGCTCAGCGTCGAGGGTCAGGCCTACGGCGGACTGAGCCACAGCATAGGCTTCGCTCTCAGCGAGCAGTACAACGCCGACAAGAAGACGAGCAACATGGTCGGCGCCGGCATCCCGCAGATAGACGCCGTTCCCGACGACTTCAACGTGATGTTCATCGAGACCCCGCGTCCCAACGGACCGCACGGCTCCTGCGGCTGCTCCGAGTGCTTCCAGAGCTCCGGACACATGGCCGTCATCAACGCCATAAACAATGCCTGCGGCGTTCGCGTATACGAGCTGCCCGCCACCCCCGACAAGATCAAGGCCGGTCTGGAGGCCAAGGCTCAGGGCAAGGACATCAAGCCCGCCAAGTACTACCTCGGCAATGATTTTGAGGACGAGCTTGATTACATCAAGGCCAATCCCATGTGATCTCCGGCGAGAACCATTTTCCGCCGATACGGTCCGAAGGACCCTGTCGGCAGGCTCACATACAGACGGGACGAGGTCCCGTCTGTATGTTCATCCGGAAGTTTTTTCGGTTTTTATCCGCACTGCGCTTGCGCGCGCGGATAACGGGATGTATTATTGTCTTGAAATACCGTTGGTATTATCGACCGCGCCTTTGCGCCTGTGAGCGGAGGATCATCATGCAGATAGAAGATTTCACGAAATATACCGACGCCTGCTTCAATGGCGAGAGCGCCTCCTGTTCCTGCGCCTGCCCTTTTAAGCTGGACGTGCGCTCCTTCGCGGAAAAGTGTCAGAAGGGGCGCTGGGCTTCCGCATGGAAGGCCTACCGCAACGCCGTCATATTCCCCGAGATCGTCTCGTCCCTCTGTCCAGCTCCCTGCCGCGGGCACTGCCAGCGCGCCCCTCTCGGCGGAGCGATAGACATTCCCGCCCTTGAAAGAGCGGCGATAGAGTATTCCGGCGCCAAAAAGTCGGAGCATTACAATATACCGCCCAAGGAGCAGTCCGTCGCCGTGGTCGGCGCGGGACCGTCGGGCCTTTCGGCTGCACTCAATCTTGCTCAGAAAAGGTACAAGGTCACCGTGTTCGACAAAGCCTCCGGCCGGGGCGGTATCCTCCGCTCCCATGCGGATTTCGCCCGCTTTGACGAGGACATATCTCTTCAGTTTTCCTCCGTGGAGGTCGAATTCCGTTTTGATACCGAGATAAGCTCGCCCTCTCAGCTCGATGAGTACGACGCCGTGTATATGGCCACGGGCGAAGGCGGAATATCTTTTGAGGGTGAAAAATACTTCCGCGGCGGTCTGCTCGCCGGCATGAGCCTGATGGAGGGCATCGCCGTGGGCGCCGAGGTCTCGAAGCTGGTGGAAACCTATCTCATGACCGGCCGCTCCGCCGAGGTGGAAAACGTATCCTACGCTTTCTGCGACCGCGTGGTCGATCACGAGGGCGTCGCCCCCGAGCCCGCCGTCGAGGTCCGCAGTGAGGAAAGCGCGCGCGCCGAGGCGGCGCGATGCATGAAATGCGACTGCGACGGCTGCATGCGCTCCTGCGAGGTGCTGGCCCATTTCCGCAAAAAACCGCGTTCCATGGCGAGAGAGGCTTTTTCGGACTCTCAGGCCAATCCTCCGATAGCCACTCAGAGCCTCGTGCGGGAGACGTATTCGTGCACGAATTGCGGACACTGCGGGGCGGTCTGTCCCGAAAAGGTCGACGTGGGCGCGATGCTCATGCTCTCCCGCGCCAACCGTTTTGAAAAGGGCACCGCTCCGGCGGCGTTTCACGATTACTGGCTCAGGGAAATGGACTTTGCCTGCGGCGAAGCCTCGGCCTTTCTCCCGCCTCCCGGCTCGGACACATGCGCCTTTGCCTTTTTCCCCGGCTGCCGTCTCGGCATGGATAACGTCGGGCACGTAAAAAAGGCTTATGATTTTCTCTCCCGCAGCTGTGACGGAGGCGTCGGCCTGATGCTCGGCTGCTGCGGCGCCCCGGCGCTCTGGGCAGGCGACCGGACCCGGCTCGAAAGCAACTTCTCCGCGATCCGCGAGGCCTGGGAGCGCATGGGCCGCCCGACGCTGGTGTTTGCCTGCGCCACCTGCTCGAATATGTTTGAGGAATATCTGCCCGAGATAAAAAGGGCGTCGCTTTACGGGCTGATGGAAAAGGCCGCCCTTCCCCACGCCGCGTCCTATCCCGAAGCCGTCGTATTCGACCCCTGTGCCGCGCGCGAAGACGAAGAAATGCGTCTTTCCGTCCGCGCCCTTGCCCGCCGGGCGGGTTCGGCGCTCGGGGAGCTCGATCACGGCTGCCGNNCTGCTGCGGATACGGAGGCCATATCCAGGTGCCCAATCCGGCTCTGTTCGAAAAGATCGCCTCCTCCCGCGCGGAAGAAAAAGACGCGCCTTATATCGTCTACTGCGCCAACTGCAGGGAGGTGTTTCTCAGCCGCGGCAAGGAGTGCAGTCATATACTCGATATCTACTTCGGCCCCGGCGAGGACGTGCCCACACTGCAGCGGAAGCGGGAAAACGCGCTGCGGCTGAAGAAGGAAATGCTCAAGGAGATATGGAACATGGATTTCACCCCCGAGTCCGATCCCTGGGACGGCATCGAGCTCGTCATCCCCGGGGAAATACAGGCGGCCATGGAAAAAAGTCTGATAAGCGAAGCCGATATCCGCGAAACGCTCTGGCGCGCCGAGCAGAGCGGCGATAAGCTCACGGGCGGAGGATACTCTCTGGCAAGTCTCCGCAAAAACGCCGCCACCTATTGGGTGCAGTACAGCGGCGCGGACGGAGTGTACCGGGTCGCCGCCGCTTACTCTCACCGCATGAAATGGCGCGAATGACGAACGGGAGGCCGTAATGGACAATATAGAATGGAAATGCAATAAATGCGACAAGCCGCTCAAGCCGAAGTCCACCGTGTTTGAATATATGGGGCGTTCCTTCAGCCACGAGGTGCTCGTATGCCCCGGCTGCGGCAAGGTATTCATACCTCAGTCCCTCGCCGAGGGCCGCATGGCCGAGGTCGAGGAGGCCCTGGAGGACAAATGAACGGCTTTACCACTGCCGAGGATATCATAAACGGCGGCGCGGCCATGTGCCGCGTCAGTCAGAAGGATATAAAGCGCGTCGTAACGATGCGCTCTTCCGGCAGCACGGGCCCGGCAAAGCGCCTTTACTTCACCGAGGGCGATCTCGAGCGCACAGCGGACTATTTCCGCCGCGGCATGGCCCATATCTCGCCGCCCGGCTCGTCCGTCGCGATCCTGCTCGGCAGCGCGTCGCCCGACGGGCTCGGCTCTCTGCTTGCCGAGGGGCTCACGCGCCTCGGAGCGCGTCCTTTTCTCCACGGCGCCGTGGAGGACCACGGCGAGGCAGCGGCTTTTCTCGCCGCTCTCAGGCCGGACGTGATCGTGGCGGCGCCCGTGCCGCTGCGCCGTCTCGCGCTCTCTCTTCCTTTCCTCCGCCCCTCGGCAGTCCTGCTGAGCTCGGATTACGTCGCCGACAGTCTGCGGCAGACCGTGGCAAGAGTGTGGAACACCGCGGTGTATTCTCATTACGGCCTTACGGAAAGCGGGCTGGGCTTTGCCGTGCAGTGTCCCGCGCTGGAGGGTCATCACATACGCGAGGACGAATTTCTCACCGAGATAATAGACCCCGATACCGGCGCCGTCCTGCCGGACGGCCGGTGGGGCGAGATCGTGTTCACCACCCTGCGCAGAGAGGCTATGCCTCTGAGGCGCTACCGCACCGGAGATATCAGCCGCATCATTCCCGGCACGTGCGCCTGCGGCCGGAGCGGGAAAAGGCTTGACAAGATACTCGGACGCATCGACGAAATAAAAAAGCCCGTCAGCATTTACACGCTGGACGAGCTTTTGTTGGGTGAAGACGGGATCCTGGACTATTCCGCCTCGCTTCGGGGCGATACTCTTCGCCTCGAGGTGGTGGGCGACGCGGACAGGGCCGCGGAAATGACCGAACGGGCATTGCCCCGCTTTGCTGTCAGCGCCGCCGCGGTACGCGATATAAAAACGCGGGGCAAGCGGAGCGTCGCCATTCTCTGAGGGCCGTCAGGGGATTATCCTGCGGCATTCGAGATAATATCTTTTGTCCAATGCGGGACCTATGGAAAAGCTCTTCTTCGGCAGCGCGCCGCTGCGTATTATCGAGGGGAAGAGCTCTTTTTTGTCCATTATCGGCATAAGGATGCCGGCGCAGTCCTTCCGCGAGCCGAGTTCGAGCACGGTCTCGCGGCCGTGTATGTAATCTATCCGCCCGCCGTGATTTTCGACGTAGCGTTCGGCAAACTCCTCGCAGGCCGCGATGCACTCGCCCAGCGTCAGCTCGCCTGTACCGCATTCCACGCTGCCCTCGCCCGTAAAGCAGGTCAGCTTATGCTTCTGCAGCCCGTCGAAACGGGAGAAAAACTCCTTCGCCTCGCGCAGATACGCCCCGGTGTCGGTATCGTAGATCAGTCTGTATATGGGCTCGAATATTATGGTGGCGTCGTGCAGATTTACGAGCTCCACCAGGGTCCTGCGCGCCGGATGCGTTTCCCTCTGATCCTCGCTCAGTCCCCCGCGCACCTGTTCCCAATTCATTTTCGCCGCGGCGAGGCTGTGGTTCCCGTCGCCCACCGCGAATATGACCGGCGCATTGCCGGCGCCGTATTTTTCCGCCAGTCGTTCCGGGCTCGCGAGCCTTTCGAGAGCTTTTTCTATCTTCTCCGCCCCGCTGCCGGATATCCTTCTGCCGCGGACGCGGCCGCCGCCCTCCATCAGCTCGAAATCGTACAGCGTTTCTCCCGCCTCTTTCTCGGCCGGAGCTATCACGCTCATTTCGGGATCGTCTATGAAAACGATTATGTGGGGCATCTCGAGGCAGGCCCTGCTTCTGACCTTTGCCCGCGGTGGCAGTCTTTCGGGCACTATGCCCTCGGTCGCCCTTATCGGGGAAGCGGAATCGGGGGAATAATCGTAGTATTCGAGATCGAGCAGACCGAGCAGGCCGCGTCTCACTCCGCCTCCCGATACGGTGCGCTCAACGAAAACGAACGACTCCTCCAGCGTTCTGAAAATGCCTCCGTCCGAATACTCCCGCATGCTCTTTTCTATGCCCGCGACAAGCTCGTCCACGTCGGGCCTGTCGAGATAAGCCTCCGGCAGCATAAGCCTGAGCGCGGACGGCGCTCCGCCCACCTTTTTTTCCACCCCGGCCCAGTAATCCGGCGCGGAGGTGAACTGATCGCAGGCTATTACCGACCACAGGCGCATATCGCTGTTTTCGGGGATAAGAATATCTCCCGGTACGAATATTTTTCGATCCATGCCGTGCTCCAATCACAAATATCAGCTATATTACCACACGCACCGCGGTTTTGCAATATGACCCGGGGCATAATAAACACACGTCACCGGCTATATGCTGTTGACTTTTCAGGATAAATTTGCTTATAATACTATCGGTATTCGATAAAAAACAGAGTTTTTTTATCGGACAGCTGTAAAAGATCATACGGATACGGGGTCTGATTATGGATAAAGATATATCTCTCCTTCTGCAGAAAGCCGAGAGCGGAAATCCCGCGGCTCAATATGAGCTTGCCAAGCGCTACGGGCGTATGATACAGGACGCCGAGAGCGATGAGGACACCTACAGCTATTCGAAGCAGGCCATGATGTGGCTGAAGAAATCCGCCATGCAGGGCTACGCTCCCGCAAAGGAGGCTCTGGAGGAGCTGAAAAAGGAAACGCTTGATTTTTCCGCCGACGCCGCGCAGGCCTCCGCTTCCTCCGGCAGGGACGGCGACGGCCGGACTCAGGCGCGGCAGGACGCGCCCCCCTCCGCCGAAACGGCAGCGCGTCCCGCTGCGGAGGACAGGCCGCGCGAGTCCTCCGCAGCCGTAAAGAACGCCTCTTTTTCTTCCTCGGGACCCGCTCCCTCCGGCGGCACGGTCGCTCCTCCCGTTCTGCCCGAAATGAACCCCCCTCTTCCCGACAGCTTCGTCGATGCGGACGCGGAAGAATACGATATGGAGACCGTTCATCCGGCAGGCCCGCTTTCGGGCCCCGGCGGAGTCATAGTGGTCGTACTGCTCATAATCAGCCTTCTTGCCAACGCGGTGCTCGTTTTCCTGCTGTGCCGCTCCAAAGCGGCCGAAGAAAAAGCTCCGCCTTCTCCCCCTCCTCCCATATCCGACGGCATAAATCTGCCGGTCATAGACGATCCGGAGCCCGCCGGGAACCCCGGCGAAGAGGTGAACGGCGAAGAGAACTCCGAGGCGACGGCTCCCGCCGATCCGGTCATAGAAGAAAACGAGCAGCCCGTCACCGAAGAGGTCATAGACCTTGCTCAGCTGCGCAGGCTTGACTTCATCCCGTCGGAAATATACGGTGAATTCGTCTACTACACCGTGCGGACGGAAGGGTACGACCTGAACATACGCAAGGGTCCGGGCACGAACTACGACGCCATCGGATCCATACCCAACGGCACTCAGATCGGCGTCGCGGCGGAGAACGAACGGTGGTATCTCGCCTGCTACGAAAATACCTACGGCTGGGTCTACGGCGACTATCTCCGCGCGCAGTAAGCCTTTTGCGATCCCGGCAAGGGCATAACGGCGGCTTCGTCTCCGCCTCCGAAAAAAAATGTTGACATGGACGGATTATTGTTTTATAATTCCTTCAACTTTCATAAACGCTAAATGCTGTGACGGAATTAAGCTCCGTTCTCCCGCGCTTCAGAGAGTCGGCGTTCGCTGCGAGCCGACGCGCCGGAACGGCGGCTGTCTCACTCCCGAGCAGGATCCCGGATAATGGGATCCCGGTTTGCTCCGTTATCTTGGCAAAAGGCTTGTCTGAGCCTGGTGAGTTGGCGGGTCCTGCCCGCAACCGGGGTGGTACCGCGGTATTGATTATCGTCCCCGAGATGCATGCATCTCGGGGATCTTTTTATTGCATTTGTAAAGGAGTTTTCAGCGTGAAAAAGATCACAGTATCCGATCAGACTCTTCGTCTCAATCCTTCTCTGAGCTTCAGAGACAAGCTTGAGATCGCCCGTGAGCTCGATACGGCCCGCGTCGACGTCATAGAAACTCCGCAGATCGAAGACGTCAAGGCCGATTCTCTGCTCGTCCGCACTCTTGCGTCCTCCATATCCGACTCCGTGCTTTCGGTCCCCGTCGGTCTCTCCGTGCGCGAGGCCGAGATCGCCTGGGAGGCCGTGAAGGGCGCCGCGAAGCCGCGTCTGTGCGTCTGCGCGCCTCTCAGTCCCGCCACGATGGAATACATCGGCGGCGTCAAGCCCGCCAAAATGCCGGAGCTGGTCACCGCCGTGGTATCCCGCTGCGCGGAGCTGTGCCCCGACGTGGAGTTCTCCGCTCTCGACGCGACGAGAGCCGAGAGCGGCTTCCTTCGGGAGATAATCGGCCGCGCGGCGTCCGCCGGAGCGTCGTCCGTGAGCGTATGCGACTCCGCGGGGATAATGCTGCCGGACGAATTTGCCGCCTTCATCTCTTCGCTTGACGTCGGCGTGCCGGTATCGGCGGAATGCTCCGACGAGCTCGGCCTCGGCGCCGCCTGCGCCTTTGCGGCTCTCGGCGCGGGCGCCGCGGGCGTAAAGACCGCGGCGGGCACGTCTCTTCCCTCTCTCGACACCGTCGCCGCCGTCTTCCGTACCCGCGGCGACAGACTGGGCTATGACTGCGCCCTTGACATGACCGTCCTCAACCGCTCCGTCAGGAACATACGAACCCTGCTCTCTCCCGCCAAAAGCATGCTCCCCTCGGCTTCCCCCCGCTCCGCCGCCGAGGCCGACGCAGCCGAGGATGAGGACACCCCCGTTCCCAGCACCTACAAGCTGAAAAGCTATGTGATAAACATAATCACCGGCGTCTCAGCCGACGGCAAGGACAGCAACGACGCCATGGCCTCCGTCGTCATCGAGCAGGACGGCGAGGACCGGCGCGGTCTCTCCGGCGGCAACGGCCCCATAGACGCCGCCTTCAGCGCCATCGATCAGATCATCGGGCGTCACTACGAGCTGGACGATTTCCGCATCAAATCCGTGGACGAGGGCCGCGAGGCCGCGGGCAGCGCCCTTGTTAAGCTCAGAGAGCGCGGCTCGCTGTATACCGGCACGGGCCGTTCCTCCGACATAGTCGGCGCCGGCATACGCGCTTACCTGGCCGCCCTGAACAAAATAGCCTGGGAGGAGCGAAGCAAATGAAGCTTGCCTTTTCCACCAACGGCTGGAGCGGCTGCAGCTGGAACGATTTTCTCGGCTTTGCCTCCGGCATGGGCTTTGACGGCATAGAGCTGCACAAGGTCGACGACGGCGTTCTGAAGGGCCCCGGCGGTCCTCTCGACCCGACGCGCACCGCCTCGACCGTGCGCGAAATGATAGAGCTCGGGCTGGAGCTGCCCTGCCTCGACGCTCTGTGCGATCTTTCCGACGCCTCCGCCGAGGAGGAAAACCTCCGCGAGGTCCTCTACTGCATCGATATGGCCTCCGCCATAAAGATCCCCTACGTCCGCATACACGCCTCCGCCCCCGAGGGCGGCGAAAACGCCGACGAGGCGGTGAAGCGCTGCATTTCCGCGCTGCTTCCCGAGGCGGAAAAGCTTAAGGTCACCCTGCTTATGGAGACCTGCGGCATCTACGCCGATACCGGACGCCTGCGCGACGTTCTCAACTACTTTGCCAGCGACAGTCTTGCCGCCCTTTGGGACATGCATCACCCCTTCCGCCGCTTCGGCGAGGATCCCGAGCAGACCGTGTCCAACCTCGGCGCCTGGATAAAGCACGTGCACATAAAAGACTCCGTCACCGCGGACGGGCGCACCGAATTCCGTCTTATGGGCGAGGGAGACCTGCCCGTATCCGACATGTTCGCCGCGCTGCGCAGCATAGGCTACGACGGCTTCATAACCCTTGAGCTCGATCCCGCCGCCGTGGAGGAGCTCGGCGTGCCCGACATCGTGTTCCCCCACTTCGTCAGCGTCATGCGCCGCTTCGAGCGCGGCTCCCGCCGCTCCCTGCTGTACTCCAACCGCGCCGGCACCGGCAAATACATATGGAAAAAGGACGCTCTCATCGAGCAGACCTTCCCCCAGGTGCTTGACCGCATGGTCGAGGAATTTCCCGATCAGTACGCCTTCAAATACACCACTCTGGACTATACCCGGACCTACTCCCAGTTCCGCGACGACGTGGACGAATTCGCCCGGGCGCTCATCGCCCTCGGCGTGAAGCCCGGCGGCAAGGTGGCCGTATGGGCCACCAACGTCCCCCAGTGGTTCATATCCTTCTGGGCGGTAACGAAGATAGGCGCGGTGCTGGTGAGCATGAATACCGCGTACAAGATCCATGAGGCGGAATATCTGCTGCGCCAATCGGACACTCATACCCTCGTCATGGTCTCCGGCTTCCGCGACTCCGATTACCGCGCCATCATGCGGGAGCTCTGCCCGGAGCTTGATAATACGCCCTCGGGCAGCGCCCTGCACAGCCGCAGACTGCCCTTCCTGCGCAATATCATCACCGTCGGCTTCCGCATGGACGGCTGCATGACCTGGGACGAGGCCGTTTCAAGGAGCGTCCTCGTGCCCGTGGCAGAGCTGCGCCGCCGCGCCGCCGCCGTTGATATCCACGACGTGTGCAATATGCAGTATACCTCCGGCACCACGGGCTTTCCCAAGGGCGTCATGCTCACGCACTACAACGTGGTAAACGACGGCAAGTGCATAGGCGACCGCATGGATCTTTCCACCGCGGACAGAATGATGATCCAGGTGCCGATGTTCCACTGCTTCGGTATGGTCCTTGCCATGACCGCCTCCATGACCCACGGCACTTCCCTCTTCCCCCTGCCCTACTTCTCCGCCAAGCCCGCGCTGGCGTGCATAAACAACGAGCGCATAACCTGCTTCCACGGCGTGCCGACGATGTTCATCGCCATGCTCGAGCATGAGGATTTCCCGAAGACCGATTTCAGCTACATGCGCACAGGCATCATGGCCGGCTCCCCCTGTCCCATATCCGTCATGCAGGACGTGGTGGACAAAATGAACATGACGGAAATTACCATAGTCTACGGCCAGACCGAGGCCTCGCCGGGCTGCACCATGTCGAGCACGGACGATCCGCTCGAGGTCCGCGTAGGCACCGTCGGCAGGGCAATGCCCGAGATAGAATGCCGCATAGTCGATCCCGAGACGGGCGAGGACCTGCCCGACAACGTCACCGGCGAATTCATAGCCCGGGGCTATAACATAATGAAGGGCTACTACAAGATGCCCCGCGCCACCGCCGCCGCCATAGACGCGGACGGCTGGCTGCATACGGGCGATCTTGCCTGCCGCACTCCCGAGGGGAATTACCGCATCACGGGCCGGCTGAANNAAGGACATGATCATCCGCGGCGGCGAGAACATATACCCCAAGGAGATAGAGGAATTCATCTATACTCATCCCAAGGTCTCCGACGTGCAGGTCATAGGCGTGCCGGACGAGGCCCTCGGCGAAGAGATAATGGCCTGCGTCATCCTGAAAAGCGGCGAGACCATGACGGAGGACGAGCTCAAGGCTTTCGTCCGCGACCATATGGCCCGCCACAAGGTCCCGAAATACGTCCGCTTCATGGACTCCTTCCCCATGAACGTGGCCGGAAAGATACTCAAATACAAAATGCGCGAGGACGCCATCGAGCTGCTCGGCCTCAAGAAGGCCGCCGAGATCGTCACGGCGTAAGTAAGGCTCCGAACCGGGTTCGGGACGGAGCACATCTTTTTCCGCGGCTCCGCTTTCTCCGGCGGGCCCGGCAGCGGTTTTCTTGAAAGTTGTAACCGGGCCCGACATGGGTTATAGTCACATCAGACCGAAAAAACAGAGAGCCCGTGCCCGGGCCTCGATACGACAGAGCGAAAAAACGGCGGATCTCTCTGCGCCGCCGACGGTGCCTGACAAGCTGTGCATACACTTTGACCGTACTGAAAGGATGTGACGCGAATGAAAGGAAAAAGGCTGTTTTCCGTTCTGCTGACGCTGGTGATGCTGCTGGGCATCCTGCCTGCCGTGACGCCGGAGGCGTCGGCGGCGGCCGTTGCCCTCGCCGTCAACGGCGGCACGCCGGCCTGAGCGTTGCCGGTATCGTAACGAACCGCTCCGACAAACCGAAAAGCCCCGCTCCCGGCGTCGGAGTCCGGATCATTTCGCCGTCAAAAGGACATTTGCGCCCCGTGCGGATGCTGTCTGCACGGGGCGCGGTATTTCCAATGTTAACGCATATTTTTATCACCTTATCTTGAAATCGACCCGATTTAGTTGTACAATATGCATAAAAATTCATCACCATCCGACAGGAAGGCAAAACATGGATTATTTAAGAGCGCATCAACTTGACGTCATGCTGTTCATGTGCGGCATGTGCGGGATACTTGCGGTCATGACAATGATAACACGGTCGCTCCCGCGCAAAACCAGGCACATATTGTCGGCCATGGAGTTATCGGCCATGATGCTGCTCTTTTTTGACCGTTTTTCCTATATGTTCAGGGGCGACGAAAGCGCGCTCGGTTACCGTATGGTCAGGATCGGCAACGGCTTGGTCTATTTTTTCCTGCTGCTGATCCCTTTTCTGGTCACCAGATATTTGATCGACATGCTGATCAGCGAAGGCGGTTTCCGGAAACCGCCGAAGCTGCTTGTGCTGTCCGAGCTTCTCTTTGCCGTCGGGATCGTTCTCGTCCTGGTTTCGCAGTTTACCGGCATGTACTATACCTTTGACGAGCACAACGTCTATCAAAGGGGCCGGTGGCATGCCTTATGTTACGTGGTCCCTTTTCTGATCGTGCTGCTTCAGGAATGGACTATCATAAAGTACCGCGGGCGCATCAACCGGCGTCTCGTCGTCTCAATGATCGTCTGTCTGGCTCTGCCCACGGTCTCGTCGGTCCTGCAGATCTTTGCTTACGGTCTGTCGCTGACCAATATGACCACCGCTCTGGTCGTGTGCGTATTCTATTCCTACGCGCTGAATTATCTCAGCGAAGCGGCGGAGCGGGCGCGGGCGCACGAGCTTGAATATTACAAGAAGGCTCAGAAAAAGGAAGCCGCCCTTTTCGAGCAGACTACCGAGGCCCTGGCAAACGCCATAGACGCCAAGGACAGGTATACCCGAGGACACTCGGCAAGGGTCGCCCGTTATTCCAAGCAGATAGCAAAGGAAGCGGGACTGTCGGACGACGTCTGCGAGCAGGTGTTTTTTGCCGCGCTCCTGCATGACGTGGGCAAGATCGGCGTGAGCACCCATATCATCAACAAGGCGGGCAGCCTGACCGAGGACGAATTTGCCCAGGTCAAGGATCACCCCCTCCTCGGCGCGCGCATCCTCTCCAGCATCAGGCAGGCGCCTTTTCTCGGCGACGGAGCCCGCTATCATCACGAGCGCTATGACGGCGGCGGATACCCGGACGGACTGTCGGGCAAAGAAATACCGGAGACAGCGCGCATCATCGCCGTGGCGGACGCCTACGACGCCATGANNATGACCTCCTACCGAAGCTACCGCGAGCCGCTGAAGAAAGAAGCGGTGATCGAGGAATTAAAAAAAGGCCGGGGAACACAGTTCGATCCCGAATTTGCCGATATCATGCTGCGCATCATTGGCAGAGACGGCACGCTGCAGCCTCCGGAATGATCATCCGGCGGCTGACCGCGTTCCGCGCGGCATCCCGCGCAAAACCGGCCTGCGCCCGAAACCGGAAAACGGCTTCGGGCGCAGGCTCGTTTTTTTATGATTTCATTGCTCTCCGAGCAGCTCCCCGCAGATGTCGAGAGCCTTTACGGAGGCGTAAAACGTGTTGCGGCTTATCAGGCCCCGGATGTCCTCCGTCAGCGTCGTTTCTCCCGTCACGGCCTGTTCGTTCCTGTCGAAGGCGAGCCGGTCGAACAGCGGAGCTGTATAGTAGTATTCCCCTTCTATTTGGTCGTATTCCGCCGCGAAGGCGAGGGCTCTGCGCAGACATTCCTCCGCTTCCCCGGTCTTCTTTTCATCCGCCAGCCACTTCGCTTTTTTGCAGTACAGGTACGCAAGCTCGTAGGCCTCGTCGAGATAGTTGCCGTCCGGGAAAAAGAGCTCGATCATAGCTATCGCCGTCTCCGTCGATTTTTTGAATACCTCAATATCGCCCAGGCCCTTATAGTACCAGCCCATAAACCGCAGCAGCTCTGTCAGAAGTGAAAGCAGGTGCCGCTGCTTTTCCCGCTTCTGCTCTTCTCCCTCAAGGCAGTCCAGCCGGATGTTCTCCAGAAGTCTCGCCATTGCACTGATCTTCGGGGCCCTGTCCGCGTAAGAGCGCGCCTCTTCTTTTCTGCCGCAGTCCAGCAGGCACTGCACGATCCCGACGATCGCATTGCACTTCGTTTCGTCGCCGCAGCTTGAGTCGATAACGGTCCTGAATAATTCTATCGCCCTGTCGCGCTCCCGCTCATAGGTTTTCACGTCTTTTGCGTCTTCCCGGGAGTAAAGGTCGAGCGCGCTGCAGAAAACGTCGGAAGCGTATCTTTCAAGCCAGTCCATATCCGACGGGAATTCCTTTACCGCGTCCGCCGAAATTTCAAGACGCGCCTGTATGTTCCCGCTTTTGAAGGTCTCGTCGTACTGTCTTTGAAGCTCTGCCCTGCGCAGCTCGTCCGCGGACTCGTTATAGGAAAAGAGCTCGTCGGTGGTTATCCCGAACAGTCTCGCGATCGGCACGATAAGCGACAGATCCGGGCTCGTCGCGCCGGTCTCCCATTTTGAAACGGTCTGATAGGTCACCGAGAGCTTTACGGCCAGCTCTTCCTGGGTCATGCCCCGCGCCCGGCGCAGCTCTCTGATCTTTTCGCCTATACTTTCCATTTTATACTCCTTGTTTTATAATAAGCGGCCGCCTTCGTTTCTGTTATACCCGATCGCATCCCGGAATGCAATAACGCGTTTTTTGAGAAAAACTCGCGCCTCAGGCGAGTCGGAGACGCCCAAACGCCGCCCTGAAACAGTCTTCCGGACTGTTTCGGGGCGGCGCCGGCTTGTCAAAAAACCTCTCGGGACTTTTTTGACCGCGCTTTTCGCCGGGGAACGTCCCGCGGCGATTATTGCTTTGTGATTATCTGCGCGGTGCGGGTGGC
>DBWE01000167.1:0-4956 GCA_002308315.1 Clostridiales bacterium UBA1246
TGCCACCAATGCATAACGTCTCCCTCGCGGTACTGATGCGCCGCGCAAAGCAGTATATGCTTTTTCGTAAGCTCCGGCATGACGTCGGCAAGGGCGCATACGTCCTGGAGCTGATCGCGGAAGCCGAAGGCTCCGCCGCTNNTGATACAGTGACGAGCGTCCGAACATGCGGCAGGAAAGGATCTGATACATTGCCCAGCCGTTTATATACCCGTCAAGCTCCGGACACGGAGTTTTTATCCCGGCGGCGCTCAGCATGCCCCGCCAGCGCGCCTTTGTCTTTTCAAGCAGGGCGTATGCTTCGCCGATATCCCCCGGCGCTTCTCCGGCGCTTATCACCGTTTTTTCCGCCGGCGGATATACGGCCGCGAAGCACGGTCTCCCGCCCCTCGCCGCGCCCTGAGTGATGAACTCGAGCTCGTCGAAGTATCTTGTTTCCGGCGTCTGCGAGCAGCTGACGCCGAAGCTTTGTTCGAATTGAGTGAAATAAGACAGCCTGTCTCCGTTCCTCGCGCCGTCAAGCTCTATTATCAGCACGCGGCTGTTTTTATCCGGCGGGACGAAGCCCGTCACCCTGCACGCGGTCCCGTCGATATTCTTTTCCCACGCGGCCCAGCCGAAGCCGAATTCCGTTCTGCACCCGTATCTGTCCGCGTCGGCGCACAGGGAAATGCGCTCGCCGCCTCTGAGAAGCTCCAGCCTTTCCGTCCCGTATACGGCGAGGGGATCGTTGAGCCAGCGGTTGAGGCGGTTTTCTCTCGCGTTGTCCAGCCACATTCCTCCGCTCAGACTGTCCGTGGCGATCCAGCCCATTCCTCCGAAGGATATCACGCTGCTCCACGCGGTGTCGCCTATCCCCTTTTTCGTGCTCGAAACGAAGCTCTCGTCCTTCATAACGCATTCCCGCTCCGCCGCGTTTTCACCGTCCGCGGGAAAAAAGTATCTCACGGCGGCCCGGACGTCGGTGGCNNCCGCGGAGCCGGCAAGCTCCCGCATCTGTTTTTCCGTGCAGGGGATCACCCGGATGCCCGGCTCCGATTCGAGATATCCGGACAGTCCCATTTCCCCCGCAAGACCGGCAACGGCGCTGCAGACCGGTCTGCCGTACTCTCCGGCGTCGTCGGTCATGATCGCGAGATCGTACCTGAATCCCATTTCCGCGAGAAAGCCGTATGCCTCAAGCAGCTTTGCCGCGCTTCGCTCGTCGGCCCTCGCCGCCATCACGGGATAGTCTCCGGAAATGCCGAAGCTCCACAGCTTCTCCTTAGCCGCGCAGGCCTTCCCCTGCGTCTGGTACACCAGGGACGGAAGCAGCTCCAGAGCCGCAGCCGGGTCATACTTCGCTGCGGCGGAGCGAAACCGGCTTTCGTCGCGTGCGCCCTTCCTTACGCTTTTTGCCGCGTCTGCCGCCGCGGCGGACGGCGAGGCGGCGGCGCATAACGCAAAACGCACCGCCGTCCTCTCCCCGGGTCTCAGCGTAAGCGGGACCCTGATGAGCGCGCAGGGCTCGGGTCCTCCTCCGAGCCTGTTCAGCGCGGGTCTCGCCAGCGCCGCGGGCAGAGCCCGCAGTCCGCCTCTGCCGAGAGCCGAGCATTTATCCGTGTCAAAGCTCCACTCCCTGTCCGGACACACCGCCAGGCTGAAGCTCTCCTCTCTTCCGTCTCCTCTGCGCGTAAAGGTAAGACAGCCGTTTTCGCTTCCCGGAGCGATGCGCAGCTTTGAAAACGCCGGATGGGCGGCGTAATTGCTCTCCCGCGTAAGCACAGGCTCAAAATACATTATCAGCTCCGCCTCGCGCTTTTCGCGGGAAGTGTTTTTCACCGTGACTTCCCTCAGCTCTCCGTCCGTGCCCGCGGGCAGAACGCCCGTATCCACGCAGCTGTCCCAGCCGGGCGCGGAGGAAAACAGCTTCAGTCTTCCGTCGGCGTATACCGACGAGTACTCCGCGTTCATCGAGAAATCAGGCGCCGCCTGCAGGGGCAGGAGCGTCTTTGCGCTGTACAGGAAGAACAGTATCCCGTGGCTGTCCGTCATCCTGCGGGGCTCATAAGCGGTCATCAGAATATCCCCGCACGTCGAGCGGGAGCAGCCGAGCTCGTCGGCAAGCACGGTGTAGCGTCCGTTCGAAAGCGGACGGCACGCGGGCCTGGCAAGGCTTACCCCCGTCAGCGCCGCGCTCCGTTTGCCGCCCGGGGAAGCTCTTCCGGGCTTTTCCTGCGCTCTGTAATCCCTTTCCGTGCGTATCGGCCGTCCGACGGGGCATTTTTCCTCTAAAAGCTCCGTATACGCTCCCATTTCGGCGTCGCTCATAAAGCGGCGGCGCATTATCCCGTCGGAGAGGGCGTTGTCCGCCGCGACGAGACTCATCGCAAGATGATGCGCCATGAAGCTCTTTACTCTCTTCGTCCCCTCGCTGAGATCCAGCGCCTCGTAAAAACCGTATTCTCCCTCCATGCCCGCGGCTCTGAGGCGTCTGAGATTTGCCGCGGCCGCCTTTGCGCCCATCGGCAGTGCGATGAACGTGGAATACGGCGAGACGACGAGCTCTCTGTCCATACCCCGTTTCAGGGCTATGCTCTGCACTCCGTGGGCCTTATAGCTGTAATTCATCGCCGCGTCGAAGCGCGCGAACGCGCTTTCGGATATCCCCCATATCCTGCTTCTTCGGCGCTGCGCCTTATAGCACAGGGCCATGCTTTCCCAGAGGACGGAATTTCTGTAATACGGCATTATCAGCGCGGGCATGAAGTATTCGAACATCGTACCCGTCCACGACGCGAGCCCGCACGTGCCGCCGCATTCGGCGGGTATACGTCCGAGCCTGCGCCAGTGGCGCGGCTCCGCTTCGCCTCTCGCGATCGCGGCGTAGCTCGTCATGCGCGCCTCGCTTTCCAGCAGATCGTACCAGCCGCCCGACGGCGCGTCCCCGACGGGATCCCAGCCTATTCTGAACAGACGCCTGTCCCGGTCGTACAGGAAATCCAGGCGCATTTCCCCGGCGAGCTTCTCCGCTCTGCGCGAAAGCTCGCCTCTTTCCGCGCGCGCGAGCACGATAAGGCAGCAAACCAGATTGCCGCTGTCCACGGTGGAAACGTATTCCGGCTTCAGCGGCTCAAGGGTGACGATATCGTACCAGTTGTAAAGATTTCCCCTGAATTTCGGGAGCGTCTCCAGCGTATCGAGCATATGTCCCAGCAGCTCGTCGGCGCGTTCGGGCGTACACAGGCCCAGGTCGTCCGCGGCAAGTGCGGCGAGCAGGGCGAGGCCGACGTTCGTAGGCGACGTTCTTTCCGCCGTGACGTGCCCGGGCTCCTGATAGTTGTCGGGAGGCAGCCAGTGTCTGCGGGGGGTGAGCATGCGGTCGAAAAAGCGCCAGATGTCGGCGGAGCAGCGGAGAAGGAACTGTCTTTCCTCGTCCCCTACCCGCTCATTCGGCTTTTTTTCCCGGCTCATGCACCGGGCCGCCGCCGGGGCGAGCAGCCACAATACGCAAAGCGCCGCCGCGGGCGGCGAAGAAGTCAGCGCGAGTCCGACCGCTCCCGCGAGGGGGCACACGGCCATGCGCCGGTAATGGCTCAATACGGTGCCGGCGCGCCTGCTTTCGCTCTGCGCCGCCGTTACCCACTGCAGCATGTTTCTGTGGGTAACGAACGTCCTCACCAGCGCGGCCGCGGCCGCGGCCGCGCTGACATAGGCCGAGTACGGCAAAAAAAGCACCGTGAGAAAGAACTGCAGCAGCTCCGCCGCGGCGCCCGACAGGACCGACGAGCGGTATTTTCTTCGTGCGAAGCTCGGGCGCAGAGAGCTTGCTATCACCTTGACCGCCGAGAATATCAGCACCGCGGCCGCGGCGGCCGCGAACACCCTCCCGCCGAGCAGCGCGAACAGCATCAGCGCCGCAAAGGCCGAGACCGGCACGACGCTGCGGCGCAGATTGTCGAATATCTTGAATTTCGTGCAGGCGGACACGGGGTTCTTCACCTTTTTCCCGCTCTCGTCCCGCACTTTTCCGAACAGCCACGGCAGGGGCTGCCAATCCCCGCGTATCCAGCGGTGCTGCCTTTCGTAATATGACAGCAGGCCCGACGGGAAGCCGTCGCTCAGCTCTATATCCCCGGCGTAAGCGCAGCCGGCGTAAGCGCCCTCGATAAGATCGTGCGACAGCAGCGTATCCCGCGGAAAACGACCCGCAAGGCAGGCGCGGACCGCGTCGACGGACATTATGCCCTTTCCTATATAGCTTGCCTCTCCGAAGAGCTCCTGATACACGTCTCCCGCCGTGCCGCCGTACGGGTCGAGGCCTCCCTGTCCGGCGAATACGGCCGCGAAGTCGGATCTGCCGGCGTGGGCGAGGGATACTCCTATCTCCGGCTGGATTATCCCGCAGCCGCTTACGCGTCTGCCGTCCCGTATCACCGGCTTCTGCATGGGATGGGCCATCGTCGCGGCAAGCTTCGCGGCGGACTCAATATTCAGGTCCGTGTCCGCGTCGAGGACGATAAGGTAGCTGACGCCCTCGAGCGTCTCCTTCGCTCCCTCGGCTATCTCCGCCGAGCATTTTTCCCCGCGCAGCAGCGCGGTCAGTTCGATGACGGCGCCTCTTTTGCGTTCCCAGCCTCTGTATATCCCGTCTCTTTCGCTGAAGCTGCGGGGGCGGAGTATGAGACAGAAGCCGCCGCCGTATTTCCCGTTGAGCCTGCGTATCTCCGCGGCGGCGGCGTTCACCGTTTCGGCGTCGGAGGGCAGGCTTTCGCTTTCGGCCTCGGGGAGATCGGCAAGCACGCCGAACACGAGCTCGCTTCCGGCGTCTCTGTTTGCCAGGCGGAACCTTTCCAGCCTCGCGGCGCATTCCGCGGCGGAGCTGGGCGAGGTGAGCAGGGCCGCGGTCACGCAGAGGGTGCGGCTTTCCCTCGGTATCCCGCCGCTGTAATCCATTCTCGGCAGCGGCTTCGGCTC
>DBWE01000167.1:5007-6482 GCA_002308315.1 Clostridiales bacterium UBA1246
TTGCGGGCGCAGACACACGCCGCCGCCGTCAGCGCCAGCGCAAGCAGCGCGTTCGCCGTGAAATAAGCGCGGAACCGGCCCCTGCGCCCCGGCATGATATACCGCCCCACGTGCTCCTTTTCTCCCGACGCCGCAGCCTTTTCCACGACCCTGCGGGCCGCCTCCTCCTCGTCGATCCCCTCTTTTTCGGCGGTGCGGGCGAGCTCGCGCCGGTACATGGCACGGCTGTCCTTGTCCATGAGCGGGTATACTCCCGCGGGATCCTTCATGAGCCTGCGGCCTATCACGCTCCTTTCCTCGAGCGCGTCGGCAAGCTCCGTTGAGCCGATGCGGTCAAGCGTTTTGAATACCGCCTCCGCCCTCGCGGCGTCCTCGGAAAGATACTCCAGCAGGGCGCATTCCAGAGCGGGTACGAAAAGATAAAGCTCCTTTTCCGTCAGCCCGTTCTTTTTCTGAAAGCCGTCCAGGTACAGCTCTATCCGCCGCCTGTCCGCCGTGCCTCTTCCGGCGCGCGCCAGGCAGCGGGCCGCGTACGTCACCACAGGCACGCCTCCGGGCATGCTCCTGAGCTTTCCGGCCCGTCTGAGCCGTTCGCAGGCCGACCTCGTCCGCGAGCGGACGATATACATATTGTCCGCCAGCCACTCGCTCCCGCTCGCGTCCCTGAGCCGCTCCAGCTTTTTCAGCGCGGCCGCCGCCGCGGCCGCGGCGCGCGCGCCGGATACCGTGCCGCCGGTCTTCACCCGCGCGGAGGTATTTTCGCCGTATTTTACGAGCCTGTCGTTATCTATACTGATGTTCATTTCACTGTTTTTCATAGCCCGATTATATTTTCCCGCTTTTTTTCCGATATTCAGGCGCGGAGCTTACAAAAAAACAGTTGACAAAGCGGCGGAGACGGTTTACAATCCCTGTAAAGCATTTTTCCTTTACAGTCTCTTCCGATAGGAGGCCGCCGGTGGACAAAACGGTAAGAATGGCGCTTCTGTTTGATTATTACGGCGATCTTCTGACAGATAAGCAGCGAGAATATTTCGACCTGTATTACAGAGACGATCTTTCGCTTTCCGAGATCGCGGAAAACGAAGGCGTCAGCCGCCAGGCCGTGCGCGATATGCTCGTTCGCGCCGAGGGCATACTCGAAGACACCGAGCGCAGGACCGGCTTCATAGCCCGGCANNGACAGGCTGCTGGCTCAGATACGGCAGGCAGAGGACTACGTCGCGGACATGGCCCGTCTCGCCTCCTCTCTCGGCAGTCCGGAGCTGCCGGAGCTTTGTGAAAAAACCTACGACCTGCTTCAGGAAATGAAGCTTTGATGGAGCTGAAATGGCATTTGAAAGCTTGACGGAAAAGCTGTCCGCCACCTTTAAAAAACTCAGGAGCAAGGGCAGGCTCACGGAAAACGATATCAAGGAAGCCATGCGCGACGTTCGTCTGGCTCTGCTTGAGGCCGACGTAAGCTATAAGGTCGT
>DBWE01000122.1:0-2379 GCA_002308315.1 Clostridiales bacterium UBA1246
GCACAATCACGCGCAGCCGTACCGCCGCTTTGAAATAAGCCTACAAATTATACAACGGATAATATTCATTGTCAATGTATTATAATACGAATGCCGTTCGGAAAAAGGAGACAGGGACAAACAGCCGGGACGGTTGCCTGACGCGGCGATTTCTGATACAATAACAAAAAAGGGGGGGATAAAGGATATGGCCGATTACAAACAGCTCATACAGATGGCCCGGGCGGGCAGCGACGCGGCGAAGTGGGCGGTTTTCTCGAATACCGTCGGCAGAGTGTTTTTTATCGCCCTGAAGGTCACCGGCGACGGGAAAACCGCGGTGCGCACGTCGGCGGAGGTATACCGGCTGGCTTTCGAAAACCTGGGCAGGCTGACGTATCCCGAGGCCTTCCCGACCTGGCTCGACAGGATAGCGGCCTATCTTTCGTACAACGCCGCGGCGGATAGACTGTCCGCCCCTGGAAATGAGCAGCGGCTGACCGAGGCCGTGGCATTCTTCCGCAGCTTCCAGAAGATGAGCGACAAAGAGATCGCGGAGATGATGCACGTCAATCCGCGCGAGCTGCCCGGACCGGGCGCAGCCGCGGAAAAGTACGACCCGGACAGTCTGCTGATCGCCCCGGACAGCGTAAGAGCCATATGGGAGGAAATACACCCGCGGCGGGAGCCGGCGCGTCCGGAGCATTCCCGCAGGAGCGAGGAAGGCGAGCGCGCCGCCGAGGCGGACAGCGGGTATATCACGATCTCCGATATCGCAAACGAGTATCTGCGCAGGGAGAGACGCGCCACCGCCGTGAAGATCGCCGGGGCGGCGGCGCTGATATGCGCGTTCCTTTTCGCCGCGCTGTTTTTCCCGCTGCGCTTTCTTGCCGGGGAAAAGAGCAGGGAAGCGGAGGAGCTTTATAAAAGCGGCAGCGACGGAAGGGTGCAGCTGCTGGCGGAGGAATTGTCCTCGCAGCTGTCCGGACAGGTGGGAGAGATCTACAAGCTGTCTGAGGATACGTACTACGTGGTGATCTACCTCGGAGGCGAGGCCTCCGGGAGCGCGATAGTAAGATACGGCAAAGACGACGAGCTGCCCAAGGTGGTCTCCACGGGCTCAAAGGTACTCGGCAAGGATAAGATAGCGGAGCTGTCGCAGGATCAGTATATGCAGGTGCTGTTCAACAGAGCGAGCTCCGGCAAGGGGGGCAGCATGATAGGCGACGCCGCGGCGGCGGCCGGCAGCAGGGAAGTGGAGCTGTCGGAAAATTCGCTCGTGCTGCTGGGCGGGACGCTCGAAAGCATGATGAGCAGCGCGAAGGCCGAGCAGAGCAAGCTCGAGGAGCTGCTCGGGGACGACGGGGAGGACTTCAATCTCGTTCTGCGCATCAGCTGCAGGAACGTAGACATGGACAAGCCCGTGCTCATTACCCTGGACCGGACCATATCCGACGCCATAGGAGAGGCCGGAGAGGTGCAGATAATCATAAACGATCAGCATTACCGCATTTCGCTGTCCAGAGAACAGCTGC
Source organism: Clostridiales bacterium UBA1246 (assembly GCA_002308315.1). Taxonomy (GTDB): domain Bacteria; phylum Bacillota; class Clostridia; order Oscillospirales; family Oscillospiraceae; genus UBA1246. The sequence goes on from DBWE01000122.1 coordinate 1,515, forward strand.
TGCAGCTGTGCGGAGCCTACGGAACGGTCGCCCTGCGCTTTACCCGCCTGTCGGACAGACGCTATGAGATAAATTTCTACGGGCCGGACGGCAGTCTGATAAGAGAGCTTTTCGGCTCGATGATCTTTACTCTGCCCGCGGAGGGCCCGCTGAGCTACGTTTACGCCACCTATGCCAGCGGTACCGAGGCGAGAGGCGGCATATACGACGCGGAAGAGAGCACGATGACCTTCCCGGTGACGCTTTCCGGCATTTATGAGATGATAGGCGGGGATACGGAGATATCAGATCTTGACGAGATGGACGAAGAAACGGCCGAGGCCGCGCATTTTCTCGTTTCCCTGCAGTTTTTCCGCCTCGACGGGAGCAACGCCTTCCGCCCGTCCGGCAGCATGACGAGAAAGGAATACGTCAACACGATAGGGCGTATGTTCCTTATGACGGACGACAGCTATACTTCCGCGTTCACGGACGTGGATCTGAGCGATCCCGAGTACGATTATATCTCCTCCGGCGCCGTCAGCGAAATACTTACCGGGCTCGGCGACGGCAGCTTCGGAGGCGACGCCGAGATAACCCGCGAGGACGCGCTCGTGATATGCGGCAGAACGCTGAGATACCGTCTCGGAGCGGACAGAACGGCCGTATCCGGCGAAGAGAGCGGCTTTGAGGACTCGGACGAAATATCCGCCTACGCAAAAGACGCGGCGGCGCTGTGCGTGAGGTACGGTATAGCCGACGCGGGAGGAAAGCTGCGTCCCGGGGACGCGGTCAGGCGCGGCGAGGCGGCGCTGTGGCTTTACAGGATGTACAGGCTTTTATACGGGCTTTGACCGCAATGCGAAACGGCGGGCTGCAGAGCGCT
>DBWE01000122.1:2390-6097 GCA_002308315.1 Clostridiales bacterium UBA1246
CAAGCCATTTTGAACCACATTATCTCGCCGTCGATATCCAGCCTCAGCAGCAGATCGTTCGCGCTGCCGGCGTATATCTCGAAGGCAGCGTACTCGGCATGAGGGAGGCTGAGCTCGGCATAACTGCCGTCGCTGCTGCACTGCCAGGAAAAGTCGGCCTTTTCATCGTAATATCCGCTCAGCGTTCCGGTATCGGATACGCCGAAGGTCAGAGTGCAGGAAGGGGCGTCAATGCCGTTGTAAACGCCGAAGTACTCGCTCCAGCCGCCGAACCAGGAGGTCGCGTGAAGCAGCTCGGCGTCGAAGCTGAGCATGTCGGGATAGTCCTCATCCTCATGATCCTCTTCGTAATCCGGATATGAGGTGATCTCGTCGCTCCAAATGCAGTCGGTGGTGGCGATATCGCTGTACCAATACATGGAGTTGGTCTCCGACTGCCCGAAGGTGCAGCGGAAGAAGTTGATCCCGGAGTTGTCGCAGTTATAGAAGCTGAGCCCGGAGCCGTTGTCCGTAAAGACGGAGTCCTGGAAAACAAGGTATCCCGATGAGTTTTCGAAGCAGAGACCGGAAAACATGCAGTCGTGCACGAAGCTGTCGTACATGAACACGTTGCCGCTGCTGTATCCGTATATGCCCTCGGTGCCGCAGCCGTACAGATCGACATTGTCGAAAACCGCTCCGGTGCAGCCGGAAAGGGCGATAACGCTGCCGGCGCATTCGCCGCCGACGGAGTGGCCGAGGGTGATATCGGAGACCGTGACGCCGGTGCAGTTTTTAAACTTCAGCACGTCCGCGTAGCGGGGATCGGTCTCGACTGTGGTCTCTCCGCGGTCGCCGCTGCCGCCGCTTATCGAAATGCCGTCGGTATTCGATATTACAAGGTACCGTCCGTCGTAGCATTCCTCGATGCCGACGTAAGTGTGCGCGTCGTTCCACTCAAGGACTTCGTCGATGCTGAGGCCTTCGAGCCAGTCGCTGATGTTGTAGTTGCCTGTGCGAAGCACTATGCGCGCTCCGGGCGCGACGGCGTCTGCGAGCTGCTCGATGCTTTCAACGACGGTCTGCGTGGGGCTGTAGGGCCCGTCAAAGAAGCAGGAATCGTCGAACATCAGTCTTGCCTCGGAGTCGAGAGCGGCTATCTGCGACGACTCCCATTCGCCGAAAGAGCAGGCGGTGAACTCCATCAGGCAGTTGTTGTCCGGGTTGACAAAGCTCCGGCCCGAGTTGCCGTCGAAACGGCAGCCGTCAAAATGCAGGCTGCTGTAATGGACGTCGAGTATATCGTATTCCTCGCAGTTTTTTATATCGCAGTTATCAAAGTCGAGAGAGCCGCAGTTCAAGACGAAGATCGCGCCGTAGCTGCAGTCGCGCAGGGTGCTGTCGTTTACCCGGATGTCGGAGCAGTTGAGGGCGGATATGGCATAGGCCCCGCAGCCGTAAAGATCCATGGCGTTCAGCTCCACGCCGCTGCAGTAGCTGAATTCCAGCACGTCGCCGCTGCACTGTCCCTGCTCGGGAGAATGACCGAGGGTGACGCCCTCGAGAGTGACGCCGTCGCAGCCTTCGAAGCAGATGACGTCGGCCGCTATATGCGAGGTGATTATCTTGGTGTTGTAGGCGCCCTCGGCGCGGATGACGAGATTTTCGGCATTGGCGACCGTCAGCTGAGCGTAGTCATTGTAAAGATCGAAGAAAACGTTGTCGCTCACAAAACCGGAGGACCTGCCGTCTTCGTAAAGCTTTTTGCCGTAGGCGCTTATGTCGTATTCGCCGGGCTCGAGGAAGATCTCGGTATCGGAGGCGATGGCTTCGATGAACTCATCCACGGTGCCGACGCGTATGACGGTATCATCCTCCGGCAGAGGCGGCTCGGTTTCGGGCGGAGGCGTTTCCGAGGACGGCTCGGGGCTGAGGTCAGGCGGGGAAACGGAGGGGGCGACGGGAGCTATCCTGCCCGTGCAGCCCGTGACGAGCAGGAGCAGGACAAGCAGCGCGCAGAGCGCCGACAGAGGTTTTCTTCCTGTAAGCATATGTATCAGACCTCCATTGTCTTTTTTTATATGCGGAGTATGCAACAGCGCGGAGCCGTGGTATAATGGCCATATACAGTTATCGGCACGACCGCCTCGCCGCGGAGCGGCAGCCCCATTGTATCACATAAGGGAAAAGCCTACAACATTATACGGCAAAATCTCCGCCCGGCGGGCCGGGGCAAAGAGAAAAAGCCGCGGAGCCTGCGCCGCGGCGGAAAAAAGGAGGAAAAAACATGAGCCTGTTGAAGAAAGCCCTCGTAATGCTTGTCGTTATTCTTATTATAGGCGCGATATTCGCCCTGTTTTCCCTTTTCGCCAAAAAAGGCAGGATAAAATCCGGCGACGACCTGGCGCCGAGAAAAGCGGCATATACGGACGTCTGCCCGGATATCGCCGGCACGGAAATATAAGAGACGGCCGAAAAGCAAACGGCACGGACGATTACCGTCCGTGCCGTTTTTTCGTTTTACGCCTTGGAAAAGCTGTCCTTTCCCACGCCGCAGAGCGGGCATTCGAAGCTGTCGGGAAGATCCTCGAATTTGGTGCCGGGGGCTATTCCGAGCTCCTTGTCACCGAGCTCTTCGTCGTATTCCCAGCCGCAGGCGTCGCATACGTATTTCATATCGTGCTCCTTTTGAAAATGTCGGTGGGCCTCAGTTTTTCCAAAGCCCGTGGAGGTTGCAGTAGGCGTAGGCGGCTACGGGCTTGTCGCCGTCGGCGGGGATAAAGCACGCCTTGGGCTCGTCGCCGGGCTTGAGCGCGGCGAACCGGAAGCCGGATTCGGTCTGCAGGGCGATCCACTCGATGTAATGCTCCGGAGCCATGGGATGAGTGACCGAGCCTACGCTGACGAGGAGCTTTCCGTCCTTCTGCTCGCATACGGGAACGTGCTTTTCAACGGCGGCGTCGGTGGTGCAGGGAACGAGCTCCTTCATGGGCTTGCCGCAGCAGGTGAGAGGAGCGCCGGTGGACTTGATCACGGCTATGATCTGTCCGCAGGTCTCGCAGCGATAAAACTTCATTTCCATATTATTGTTCTCCTTTCGGAATTTAAGGTACGTGATCAACGGCACAGCTCGTCGGCGAGAACGTCGAGCGCGGCGGGGGTCTTTTCGTTCGGAGCCGAGAGCAGGGTAACGACGTTCCCGGCGAATTCAAGGTCCTTGCAGCCCTCCAGCATCGCCTTCATGGTCTTTGCCGCCGTGGGGGCCCATGAGCCGTTTTCGATAAAGGCGACCTTCCGCTTTGAGAAGCCGCGCTCCGTCAGAGCGTTTATGAATTCGCGCATGGGCGGAAAAACGCCGGCGTTATAGGTGGTGGAGGCGAAAACCACGGTCCCGAGGCGGAAGGCGTCGGCGACCGCGTCGGAAAGACGGCAGGAGGCCAGATCCCGCACGGCCGTTTCGGGACAGCCGCGCCGGACAAGCTTTTCCTCCAGCATCTCAACGGCCTTTTTCGTGTTCCCGTATACCGAGGTATAGGCGATGAGAACGCCCTTGCTTTCCGGGGTATAGGAGGACCAGGTATCGTACAGAGCGATATGATCGGCAATGCCGTCCTTCAGCACGGGCCCGTGGAGCGGGCATATCACGGAAATATCCAGCCCGGCGGCCTTTTTGAGCAGGTTTTGTACCTGCGCGCCGAACTTGCCGACGATGCCGAAATAGTAGCGCC
>DBWE01000122.1:6184-6401 GCA_002308315.1 Clostridiales bacterium UBA1246
CGGCCAGTGTACCATAGGCGCGGTGACGAAAGCAAGCCTGTGCCTGCCGAGCTCAAGAGCATCGCCTTCGCCGACCGTGACGCGGCGGGCGTCCGGGGAGACGCCGTAGAAGTTGCTCATCATGGAAAAAGCCTTGGCGGAGGCCGCGAGAACGGCGTCGGGATAGGCTTCGACAAAGCGCAGTATGCTGCCGGAATGATCGGGCTCCATGTGCTGC
>DBWE01000122.1:6482-8855 GCA_002308315.1 Clostridiales bacterium UBA1246
CGTCTTTTATCAGATATGAGTTGTAGGCCATGCCGTTGGGAACGGGATACTGCCCCTCAAAAAGCACGGTTTCGTGATCGTTCACGCCTACATATACTATATCACGGCTTATCTGCATTTTCTGTCGGGCTCCTTTCACGGATCACCAGGATATGCGGCCCGTCGCCGCGTCGATATCGAGTTCGTCGCATTCGACCATGCGCACCGAGCCGTCGCCGGGGAATTCAAGAGGATACCATACGTAGCGCGAGTTGAAATAGTTGCCTGCGTCCCAGCGATCGCCCACGTAAATATACGACACGGTCTCGCTTCCGTTTACGGTGAGGATGAATGCGGGCTGCGAGCGGTAGGTAGTCTCGTCGCCCGTGTCGCGGAGCATGCCGAAGCCGTCCTCCAGACGGGGGGAAACGGCATAACGGCATTGATTGGGAGCCCAGCCGGTACAGAAGGAGCTGAAAAACCAGTACAGCCCGTCTTTTTTCACGAGGGCGGGAGCCTCGCGGTATTCCCCGGGCCAGAAGCGTCCGGCGAGCCGCTCTACGTTTAGCCAGTCCTCCTGAAGGAGATACATGTGCATGTCGGCGTTGTCCCGGGAGGCGGAGAAGAAATACGCCCTGTCTCCGTCAAGGAAAAGAGTACAGTCGCGGGACATCTCGCCGAAGGGATTGAAGCTGCCGTGATAGACGAAATCGCCGTCGGGGGTGTCGCACTCCGCGACGGCCGCGGCGGCGCAGCGGTAATCCGAGCCGTTTTCATAGTGCATCCACATTACGAATTTCCCGCTGCGTTCGTTGTAGAGCACCTTGGGACGCTCAAGATTGACCTTGCGGCCGTTGTCGTTTTTCAGACGCAGGTCGCTGCGCACCCGTGTGGGCTCGACGGGGGAGCCGACGCGCAGCACGTGATTGCGAAAAGTCCAGTTGACAAGGTCGGGAGAGGAATAGCAGCTGACGTAACAGTCGTCCCTGCGGTCCTCGCCGTACCAGTAATACAGCCCGCCGTAAAAAAGAATATGTCCCCCGTGGGCGTGCAGCACGTTTCCGTCGGTATCTCTCCATACCTCGCCGTTTTTTATTTTCATTTGACTCTCCGATCAAATCAAGATGTCGGGATCGATCACGGCCCTGAGCGAAGCGTATGTGCCCGCGGCGTAATTATAGGAATTCAGACGGAGCTCCGCCGCTCCGTATTCGCTGCGGAAGTAGTACGAAAGCTCATTTCCCAGCGCGTCGTAGCTGCTCGAGGCTTCCCATATCATGTGATGATCGCTGTAATACAGCTCGCACAGGATGTTCCCGGAGCGGTCGTAGAGTATATGATAGCTGTCGCCGTCCGAATCGAAGCGATCCTCTCTGGTCAGAGCGCCGTCCGTATTATAGCCGAACAGCGCCTCGGTGCGATAGTCGTCGGACTCGTATGACGAGGATATCAGCCTGCCGTTCTCGCCGTAAGTATAGCGGTATTCGTACCGTTCCCCATCGGAATTGAGCCAGGTATCGCAAACGAGCCGCCCGTCGGGATCGTAGAGGTATTCCTCGCGGTAGGAATAATCATCACTGAGATAGTCCTCATACAATATCCGCCCGTCGGCGTCGTAGCCGTAAAGAGAGGTATACCTGTCGCCGTTGCCGGAGCGGTATTTTTCCGAGAGCATGCTGCCGTCGGCATCGTACGTGTAATCGTAACGGTAGTAAAGACCGTCGGTATTTTCACAGCTTTCGGAGAGCAGATTGCCGCTGCCGTCGTAGCTGTAGCGATAGACAAAGCCGTAGTCGGAGCCGCTTTCATAGGAGTACGAAAGCATGTTCCCGCTCTCGTCGTAGGTATATTGAGATTCGTGACGGTCTCCGAGGGACGAAGAATACTGCTCGCTGAGCATATTGCCGCGGGGATCGTAGGTATAAACGACGGAGTCGGTGACCCCGTCGGAGCAGACGCAGTTTTCGGAAACGAGGAGCCCGTCGGAGTCGTAGGAATAATCCGTGACGCGGGTGAAGCCGCCGGGATATTCGGCGTATTCGTTTTTTATCAGCGTCCCGTCGGCGTCATAGATGTTCCTTTCGCCGGTGACGCCGACGACGGTCATTTCAAATACCGCGCCGGGAAGCCACAGATCCGGGTTGGCGACGTCGGCGAGGCTTTTCACGACGGCGGTATTTGTCGCCTTGTCATAATCCACGAAGAAGCCGAGAGTCCCCCCAAGATCGCGAAGTCTGAAAAAATTGTTCCCGCCGATGTTGTATACGGAAAGATCGTCCCTGACGAGACCGTCGATCATTACCGTCTGGCCGGAGGGCACGGCGGAAGAGGAGCGGTCGCCGAAGGAGAGATCCAGCTCGCTGCCGTCGGGGGTATAGGGCAGGCCGGTAAATA
>DBWE01000122.1:8915-10234 GCA_002308315.1 Clostridiales bacterium UBA1246
CGCAGCTTGAAATAGTTGCTGCCGCCTATGTTGTACATCTCGCATTCGACAAGGCTGCCCTCAACGGCGAGCTTCTGCGGTGAAAGCACCGCGTCGGCCGCGGCGGCGCGGGCGGAGGAAAGAATAAAGACTGTGAAAAGCGCCGCAAGCAGCGGGACGGTCTTTTTCATGGCTCCGGTCCTCCTCAGGGCAATTATAACGGCAGGGGTGCAAAGATGCAACAGTAATATGAAAACCGCTCCCCTCCGCGGGGAAGCGGAGGGGAGCGGGAGAGCGGTCGGCGGAGGTATCAGCCCATGCCGACGACGCCGTACATCTCGTTGGAGAATTCGGTGTAGGTGCCGGCAGTGTAATCGTAGGAACAGACGGAGAAGTATTCCTCTCCGTCCGCGACAGAGCGATAGCTGAGAAGATTGCCCAGCGCGTCATAGCTGTAAACGCTCAGACTGGGCCAGTCCGGATCGACGTATTCGAATTTGAGCGGCTGCCCGTCGGGAGCGTATTCGGCATCGTTGTAGGTGCCGTCTTTGTAGTCGGTATGGCGCGAGCGCAGTTCGCCGCTGTCGTAATACGTATAGGTGCTCTCGGAGCCGTAGTTTACGCCCTGATACGTCTCGCGGATCAGGTTCCCGGCGGCGTCATATTCGTAAGCGGTTTCGGAGTGTGAGTCGCCGTCGGAGGAGGAAAAGGAGTAGAGCTCCTTTACGAGCAGGCCCGCGTCGTCGTAGACGAATTCGTTAACGCTGCTGTATCCGCCGGAAGACATATATTCGGAGGTGAGCACGTTGCCGCTGCCGTCGTAAGTATAGAGCGACGTGGTCATGCTGCCGTCGGACGAGGAATAGGTCTCGGAGAGCATGTTGCCGGCGGCGTCGTAAGTGAACTCGGTCCTGGAGGAATAGCTGTACGAATCACTGCTGCTTTCATAGGACAAAGAGAGCATTTTGCCGGCGGCATTGTAGCTGTATTCGTACTTGTAGCCGTAGCCCGAGCCTTCATAAATTTCGCTGAGCACGTTGCCGGCGGAGTCATAAGTATAATAGGTGGTATATGTGCTGCCGTCGGAATACAGGTCGGTCTCGCTGAGCTTGTTGCCCTTGCCGTCATAGGTATAAGAGGTGCGCCAGCTGTTCGAGCCGTCGCCGGAATAATACGTGCTTGAAGTGCGGTTGCCGGCGTCGTCGTAGATATAGACCGTTGAGGAAGTGCCGCCGTCATACGTTTCCTGCTCTTTTATAAGGCGCCTGTTCGAGTCATAGGTATAGTCCGTGGCATAGATCAGTTCGCCTTCGGGGGAGCGGCAGGAGCTGCGGACGAGC
>DBWE01000124.1:0-2580 GCA_002308315.1 Clostridiales bacterium UBA1246
TCGGCGGCGAACACCGTTCTTTCCGCGCAGAAGCTCACCTGCGAGGGCAAGAGCATCGAATGCGAAAAGTACAATATCGACGGCAGCAACTATTTCAAGCTGCGCGATATAGCCTATCTGCTCAACGGCACCGTCAGCCAGTTCTCCGTGGGCTGGGACAGCGAGGCCAAGGTCGTTTCCATCGTGACCGGTGAGGCCTATGAGGCCAACGGCAGCGAGCTCGATCTTTCCTCCGGCGATCAGTCCGCCACCGCCGTGACCAGCAGTCAGACCATCAAAATAAACGGCATTGAGAGGACCGATCTTTCCGTATACAACATCGGCGGCAGCAACTTCTTCAAGCTGCGCGACCTCGGCGGCGCTCTCGGCTTCTTCGTTGACTACGACAAGGCGACCAACACCGCCGTGATAAAGAGCCTGGCCGACGTCGAAAATCCCGACGTATGGCTCACGAGCTACGACATCACCGATTCCATGGGTTATCTCAGCAAGACCTCGTACAGCTATGACGAAAGCGGAAGGATCGTAAAGACCGAGACCGTCGATTCCTCCGGCTTCTCCAACACCTCCACCACCTATACCTACGACGCCGCGGGCAACCTGCTCTCCACGGAGGACAGCGGCGGCTTCTTCGGCGGCAAGACCGAGTATACCTATGACGCGAACGGCAATGTGCTTACCAGCAATTACGCCTCGTCCGACGGCAGCACGACCTACAGCACTAAGTACACCTACGACGCGAACGGCAACGTGCTGACCGAGGAAACGACCTCCGTCTCCTCTTTCTACCCCGACGGCGACGGCACCTCGCTGACGACCTACACCTACGACGCCGACGGCAACCTCACGAAAATAGTCGTCGACGGCAGCTATGCCTATACCGCCGAATATACTTATGACGCGGAAGGCAACGAGATCTCCGAAACGTTTACCTCGGCCGACTCTTCCTCGAAGACCGAATATACTTACGACGCGAACGGCAACGTCCTCACCCGCAAGCTCGAATCCCACAGCGCCGACGGCGATTATTCCTCAGTTATGGAATTCACCTACAACGACAACGGCGATCCGATCTCCAGGACCGGCGACGGTGAGACGACCGTTTATACCTACTCCGCCGAGGGCGTCCTGCTGTCCGAAGTGACTACCGACGCCGAGGGCGCGGAGACCTACCGCACCGAATACAATGCCGACGGCAACGTTATCTTTGACAGCTACGGCACGGAAGGCGACCCGTATTACTCCGAGACCGTTTACAGCTATGACGCTCTGGGCAATGTGCTCAGCAGCAGCAATACCGGCAGCTTCGGCTCTACCTATACTTCGTATTCTTACGATTACGTTGCCGGCACCTACAGCACGTACACCTCTTCGGTCTATGATATGTCCTCCTTCGGAGGCTTCGGAGGCTTCGGTTTCTGATCTGTTCCCATGATCGTCGCTCCCCCGCCGCTTGACGCGGCGAGGGAGCGATTTATTGCAAACATGATATTATTTTGTGATACGATCATTTTCCGAAATCGACCGATCGCCGTACTCTTTCGCCGACGTACAGCGCCAGCGCGAGCTTGGCAAGGTCCGGCAGCACGTAGGGCGTCACGCATACCGACAGCGCCGAAACGAAGCCCGCCGCCGAGCCGCGGCGCGCGTACACCGCGGTAAACCACAGCGTACCCGCCAGATAGCACAGTACCAGGCCCAGAAGAAGCACTGCGTATTTTGCCGCGGCTTTCTTCCCCATGAGTTTTTTTTCAAAAACCGTCCAGCACAGGCCGCTCAGCACAAAGCCGAGGATATACCCGCCCGTCGGCCCCAGCAGGTGCCCCACTCCGCCGCGGAAGCCGGAAAACACGGGAAGACCCGCCATACCCATGAGGATATGCAGCAGTATCGCCGCGGTGCCCTTCCTGCCTCCGAGCATTACCAGCGAGCACGACACGGCGAAGGTCTGCATGGTAAACGGCACGGTATAGGGAACGGTGAGCCACGAGCATACGGTCATCAGCGCGGCGGCTGCCNNCCGCCGTATAGGCGATATCGCGCGCAGTTATTTTTTTCATATTCGCCCCTTATCCGGAAAGCTCATTCAGCGTCGGCGGCGTCGTCCGCCGTTTTTCCGTTCAGCAGCAGCAGTTTTTCCGCGAGCAGTCTCGAAAATCCGCTCAGCACGGCTACGAAGGAAATGAGGTCTCCCGTATCGTCGGTGGATAATTCTCCCCCGGCCTCGTGGTCGAGTATCCCGGCGGCAAGCATGCCGACCTGCTGCGTGAAGTAAGACGCGGCCTGCCTGTGTCGCTTCACATAGGCCGTATACGTCTCCCGGAGCTCCCCGCTGCCGAGCCCGTTGGGTATCATGGTCTGCAGCGTGGGTATGCTCAGGCAGTGCTTCATCGAGCAGATCATTATAAGATAAGCGATGTGCTCGCGGTAATACTTTTTCTTTACCGGCTCCGGCATGACCTTTTTCCTGACGTAATTGTTTATCGCCGCCGGCGTGATGAACTGTTCCTCTTTAAGCTCCGGCGGAAGATAGTCCAGATATCTTTTCAGCAGTGTGACGACCTGGTCCATATACAGCCC
>DBWE01000124.1:2625-7863 GCA_002308315.1 Clostridiales bacterium UBA1246
TTCTCCCAGCGGCGGAGCTTGCCCGCAATCAGCGCTTTATCGAAATTCATCGCCTACTCCCCTTCTCCCGCGGTGGATTTCTTTAAGTATAGCACGCTCCGGCATATTATTCAACATCATCCTGCCGCTGTTCCTATTGACTTAATATTATAGACGTGTTAATATGATCCATGATATTATATTGAGCCCGGGCTGACGCTCCGGGCTTCTTCTGCGGCCGGAACTCCGCCGGCCGCGGCGTGAGGAGCTTATGAAGAANNAAATGGTTTCGCCTGGATAACGCCGCGCTCATTTTCCCCGCGATCATGAAGCGGCGCTGGAACAACGTTTTCCGTCTTTCGGCGGAGCTCAGAGAGGATATCGACCCTCTGTGTCTCGAGCGGGCAGCCGAGGACCTCCGGGCGCGCTTTCCGAGCTTTTTCGTGCGTCTCCGCGCGGGGCTGTTCTGGTATTATCTTGAGGAGATACGTTCTCCCGTGCGCGTGCTCGGCGAATACGCCTATCCGCTCGCGCACATGAGCAGGCGCGAGCTCGGCAGCTGCTGCATAAGGATACTGTATTACGAAAAGCGCATATCCGCGGAGTTTTTTCATTCCGTTACGGACGGGCACGGCGGACTCGTTTTTCTCAAAAACCTTACGGCGCGCTATCTTGAACTGAAATACGGCGAGAAGATACCCGCTGAATACGATATAGCGGAGCTTGACGAGCCCCCGAAGGCCGAGGAGCTCAGGGACTGCTTCCAGCTGTGCTNNCGGCAGATTTGCGGCGAGCCGCCGCGAGGAGACCGTATGGCGGCTGCGCGGCAGGCCGGAGCGCGACCGCTTCAGACACATCGTCACCGGAGTGATCCCCACCGGCGCGCTCCTTGACGCCGCTCATGAGCGCGGCGTTTCGGTCACGGCCTTCCTTGCCGCCGTAATNNCGTAATGACCGAGGCCGTGTCCGCCATACAGCAGAGCGAAAGACCCGTCTCCCGGCTCAAGCCTGTGAAAATAACCGTGCCGGTGGATCTGCGCCGTCTTTTCGGCATGGATACCCTGCGCAATTTTTCGCTGACCGTAAACGTGGGCTTCGATCCCAAAACGGGCGATTATTCCCTTGAAGAGCTCTGCTCGCAGATAAGTCATCAGCTCGCGCTCGAGGCGGTGCCCCAGAAGATGGCGGGACGCATCGCCGCAAACGTCAAGCCTCAGAGGAACGTCTTCATCCGCGTGATGCCTCTTTTCATCAAAAACGTCGTGATGAGAGGGGTATACGCAAGCGTGGGCGAAAAAAAGGGCTGCCTCAACATATCCAACCTCGGTCCGGTCAGACTGCCCGCGGAAATGGAAAAGCATGTCGCAAGACTGGAATTCATTATCGGCGTACAGTATACGTATCCCAACAACTGCTCCGTAATAAGCTGCGGCGGCGTCACCTGCGTGAACATGATACGCAGCAGCGAGGAGCCGGAGCTTGAAAGGCTGTTTTTTTCCCGCCTGGTGGAGCTCGGCATTCCCGTGAGCATAGAGAGCAACAAGAAAAGGAGAAGCTGAATGTACTGTGTTCAATGCGGCGTGAAGCTCGCCGACGGCGAGGAAAGCTGCCCCCTCTGCGGCACTCCCGTCATGTCTCCGGAGCTTGTCAGCGTCGATCCTCATCCCAAATACTCCGACCGCTATCCGCGGGAGACCGAGCACGGCAAATACGCGCTTCTCGGTTTTCTCACGGCGGTGTCCGCCGTAGTATGCATCGTCAGCCTGACGGTCTGCCTGAAGCATTACGGCGGAGTGCGCTGGTCCGGCTACGTCATGCTCGGCGTCGCCTTCGGCTGGACGGCGTTCATACTCCCCTTCTGGTTCCGCAGGCCGAACCCTTTCATTTTTCTGACTCTGGATTTCGCTGCGGCCTGCGGATACCTGCTGTATATATGCCTGTATAACCGCATGAGCTGGTTTCTCAGCTTCGCTTTTCCGGTCACCGTACTGCTGTGCGTACTTACGCTGACGGGCGTCGCGCTCTTCATGAACGTGAAAAAAGACCGCATCTTCGTCGCGGGCGGTCTTTTCATAGCCACGGGCGGAAGCTGCATGCTGGCAGAGCTGTTCGCCCACATCACCTTCCGTACGCCCATGTTCCTGTGGTCTCTCTACTGCGTGAGCTTTTTCGGAGCAATGGGACTGTTTCTGATCATTGCGGGCATGATACCCCCGCTCAGAGCCTTTCTCGAAAGGAAACTGTTTTACTGATAATTTTACGCTCCCCCGCAGGATCGGGGGAGCGTAAACTGTATACGAACCCAAGCGGCAGGAACAGGGCAGTGAAAACCGCGTATTGCCCCGTCAGCCGGGCGGCGGCTCACAGCGATCTCAGTTTCTTTGCCAGGAGCTCCGCGGCCTTTCTGTGAGCGGGAACGCCGGGATGCCCGCGCGAGCCGAATTCGTCCGCCGCGGTCTCGGCGAGGACGAAGAAATCCGCGCGCTCGTCCCCGGTTTCCTTTCTGTACATATTCACGGCCTCCCGGAGCGTCTCCTCCATTCTCCCGCCGATCATTCCGTAGCACCAGAGCAGATAGCTTCCGGGATTTTTCTCGCGCAGGTGCTTAAGAAAATCCCGCGTGCCGTGAACGATCCTCTGCCGGTCCTCCTCGTTCATGCTGCCGTCCGGCTCCAGCCGCGTTCTGTTCCGGCCGGAAAAGAACAGGGGCGCATTGTCAAACGCTCCGGAATCGTTCGTTCCCAGGTTGATAACTATCCAGTCCGGCTGCCACGACGCGAAGTCCCATGGCTCATGCGCGCCGAGCTTCTCGTTCTTCTCGCCTTTGAGAACGCCGCAGACCTCGTCGTAATACGGCGGGATCGTGTCGGCAGGATCGCCGCACCAGCTGTAGCATACGCCGTAACCGCTCTGGCTTATTACCGATACGTCCGCGTCCAGCGCCTCGCCCAGCAGATACGGATATCCGCCGACCGCGCCGAACACTCCGGCGGCCCAGGAGTTTTCTCCCGTCGAACCGCAGAGCCCTTCGCCGGACGTGATGCTGTCTCCGATCACCTCGAGCTTTTTTGCCCGCGGGGCGACGGGCATGAATTCTCCGTCGGTCAGCACGGCGTCGATGAGCAGACAGGAATCCGGGTCGCTCGAGGGGGCCTGCGTCGCTTTCAGTATCTTTACGTTCCGCACGGAGCTTTTCTCCATGCCCCGGAATACGCCCACGGTCTGCCTGCCGCGCTCAAGCATGCGGCGCTGGACAAGGCAGCCGTCGACGACGATCTCTATCCACGGCTCATAGGAGCCGTGATCCGCCGTCAGCTCCACGGAAAGCTCCGAACCGGTCACGTTTATCTCGATACCCGCGCCCGTCCAGAACAGGGCAAGGGGGCCGGGTCTGCCGGCATGTCTGCCGCGGACGGCAAGGCTGCTGATCTCGCTTATGGCATATCGGGTCATGCTTTACCCTCTTTTCTCCGAGTTTATATTCAGATCACGCTTTCGTTCTTTTTCTGACGGCGCATGAGCATACTTATCTCCGTGTTGGGGTCGGAATTCTTATACAGTATACGGTAAGCCGACTCCGTTATCGGCATGCTGACTCCCGCGCTCGCGCCCATTTCATAGGCCGCAAGGGACGCGTAATAGCCCTCCACCACGGCTCCGACCTCGTCCATCGCCTGCTTTGCCGTACTGCCGCGGCCTATCAGTATGCCGGCGCGGCGGTTGCGCGAATGCATGGAGGTGCAGGTCACTATAAGGTCGCCTATGCCCGCAAGACCCATAAAGGTCTCCTGAGACGCGCCGAAGCGCGTTCCGAGGCGGGCGATCTCGGCAATGCCGCGGGTCATGAGCAGCGCCTTGGAATTATCTCCCAGACCGAGTCCGTCGCATATCCCGGCGCAGAGGGCGACTATGTTTTTCAGCGCCCCGCACAGCTCCACTCCGGTCACGTCGTCCGAGGTGTAGATGCGCAGTCTGTCGTTCATGAAAACATCCTGCAGCAGCTCGGCTCTTTCCGGATCCCCGGCGGCGATGACGCAGCCCGTGGGCTGCTCCACGGCCACCTCCTCGGCGTGGCTCGGGCCGGATATCACGGCGCTCTCCCTTCCCGTTTCCTGACGGATGATCTCGGACATGCGAAGATAAGAGCCTTTTTCGATGCCCTTCGCGGCAGATATCAGCATGGTGTCCGCGCCGAGCAGCGGCGCGATCTTAGCCGCCGTTTCTCTTACGGCAAAGGAGGGCACCGCTATCACCGCAAGCTCCGCTTCGCTCACGCAGCCCGGATCGTCCGAAAAGCCGAGCTCAGGCGGAAGACTCACGCCGGGGAGCCGCGGATTGGTCCGCCCGGCCCTCAGCATCTCGTTCCGGGCGGGGCTGTGCGACCACAGAACGACCTCATGTCCGTTTTTTACGAGCACGAGCGACAGGGCCGTGCCCCATCCCCCGCTGCCCATGACCGCTATCTTCATCAGTCTGATTTCCTCACGTATTCATTCTGCGGGCATAATCTTTGCTATATCGCTGCTGTATTCCATGAGCCAGTATTCTCCCCGGGCGGTCTTTACGCCCATTGAGCCGGCCTCGGCGCCGTCGGTGCCCGGCAGGACCTCGGAGAGCATGCTCTCGTACTTCTCCGGCTCCAGCAGTGAAAGAAACGCTCCCGCGAAGGACGCCATATACGCCTCCACAAGCTCGTCGTCGTACATTCTGCGCACATACAGGCCCGTCACGCCGTCGCTTTCGATATCGGCGAACAGAGCCAGCTCAATATCCTCTATCTGAAACAGATAAAGTCTTTCCCTCTCTCCGCCGACTCCGGGCACCTCAAAGCTGTCCGCGTCGGCTTTTTTCAGCTCAAATATTTTTTCCCCGCTCTCGTCATAGCCCACAAGTCCGCTGACAAGGGCGAGGATATCCTCCGCGCTCATGCTGCCGGGAGGGCTTGCCTGCGCGGGCAGGCTCAGCTTTTCTCCGCCGTTCTCTTCGCCTTCGCCGGCGCTGCGCGTCCCGCATCCGGACGCAGTCAGCAGCGCCGCCGCGATCAGCAGCAGGGCAAGCGTTCTTTTTATCATGTCGTTTTTTCCTTCTCGGGCCCGTCGGCAGGGTCCTCGACCGTACCGCGGGAAAGATGCTTTTCGCTCCGCGCCTTCGGCGCGGGCTCTGCGAGGCTGAAGGCGTAATACCGCTGTTTTTCCGAAATTACGCTTTGCCTGCAGTCCGGGCCTTCCCGTTCCCGCGGAGCGGGAACGGGAAGGCCCG
>DBWE01000093.1:0-1335 GCA_002308315.1 Clostridiales bacterium UBA1246
ACCATCTCCGAGGCCGTCAACCAGGCTTTCCAGGCCTGCATCCACATCTGATATCCGCGGACGATCCGCATAAACCTCTCCCCCCGAAAGCCGGGCTTTCGGGGGGAGAGGTTTTTCTCATTCTGTTTTTTCCGCCTCTCACCGCTTTTTCTTCGGCTCGGGCAGCTCGTCGAAAATCGTCCTGATCAGTTCGTTCATGAATTCGCGGTCGTCTATCCTGTCCGCCGAAAGTATTTCCTTTGCTCCGGGATAAGGGACCTCGGGCGTCGCGTCGGGCATGAGCCGCCTTGCCGACTCCGTCGGCTTTACGAGGAAACGGTCGTCGTATATGCCGCCGACGATCTTTCCGCGGTAATAAATGATGAATTCCCCCATCATCGCCTTGTATGAGATACCGTCCAGGGACGACAGCATATCCAGCACGTATTCAAGATATTCTCTGTCTGAAGCCATCGCTCTTTCTCCGTTCCGCTGCCGTAAAAGCAGTCACCTCCGCGCCCTGTACATCACCTTTGAAAACTCGTGTATGATCTCCACTACGGCCTGCTCCGGGATCTCCGAGCCCTTGCCGAGCCATTCCAGAAGAAGATTAAGGACGCCGGCGTTGTGGAAATAGGCGGTATAGTATTCTACCGGGTCCGCGGAATGACCGAGAGTGAGATCGACGTGCGCCCGTATCAAAAGAGTACGGTAATTCCCGCTGTTCTCGCAGGAGCAGAAGCGTCTCAGCGTCGGGTCGTTCAGAAAGCGCTTGAGATAGGACGCTATGAAGGCCCGGTCCACCCCGCCGTCCTCCAAAGGCAGATCCCACTGCGGCCCCAGGCCTTCGAACACCTTTTCCACGCTCTCCAAAAGCACCTCGCTGATCAGCTCGTCCATATAATCGTAGTGAGCGTAGAACGTAGAGCGGTTCAGCCCGGCCTTCCTGCACAGCTCTACTACCGTGATCTTCTCGGGTTCCTTTGACCGAAACAGTTCAAGAAAAGAGTTTTTGAGCATGGCCTTGCTGCGGTCTGCCCGGGCATTCCTCCGGTCCATTATCCATCCTCCGCGAATAATTCCGACATATGTCGGCTTTTGTTTGTTGTTATTGATTATATCGGCTTTTATAATGCTTGTAAAGCGCCTGCGCAAATAAAAAACAAAAAAAGGAACGACTATGAGCAGACTTAAGATCAGAACGAAAAGCCAGGCTCAGGAGTTGGTGGACAACATGTACGCGGGGATGGAGCGCCGCATCGCGGCAAGTCCCTCCGGACTGTGCCCCATCGACATCACGCTAAGCTTTCTGAACCTGTGCCACGCCCAATCCTGCGGAAAGTGCACTCCCTGCCG
>DBWE01000093.1:1417-3564 GCA_002308315.1 Clostridiales bacterium UBA1246
GCCCGAAACATCGTTGACAGCGCCGACTGCGCCATCGGCTTCAACGCCGCGACGCTGGTGCTCAACGGCATGGCCGGCTTTGAGGACGATTTCCGCGAGCACATCCTGCGCCATCAGTGCCTGGCGTCGCACCGCAACTCCGTGCCCTGCATCACGCTGTGCCCGGCGGGCGTGGATATCCCCGGATACATATCCCTGATAGCCGACGGCCGTCCCGCGGACGCCGTGCGGCTTATCCGCAAGGACAACCCCTTCCCCACCGCCTGCGCGTATATCTGCGAGCATCCCTGCGAGAGCCGCTGCCGCCGCAGCATGATAGACGATCCCGTCAATATCCGCGGGCTGAAGAAATTCGCGGTCGCTCAGGCCGGCAGCGTACCCAATCCTCCCTGCGCCGAGGATACCGGCAAGAAGGTCGCGATCATCGGCGGCGGCCCCAGCGGCCTGTCCGCGGCCTACTATCTGCGCCTTATGGGCCACGCCGTTACCGTATTCGAAAAGAGAAAACGTCTGGGCGGCATGCTCCGCTACGGCATTCCGAGCTACCGCTTCCCNNCGGGAAAAGCTGGACGAGGAGATCGCCTCCATCCTGTCCGCGGGCATCGAGGCGCGTACCGAAGTCGACGTCGGCAGGGACGTCACCATGGATCAGCTCAAAAACGACTATGACGCCGTTTATATCGCCATCGGAGCCCAGACCGACCGCAAGGCCGGAATACCGGGCGAGGACAGCGGACATGTGATCTCCGCCGTTGAAATGCTCCGCGGCATCGGCGATTATCAGATGCCCGATTTCACCGGCAAGAAGGTCGTCGTCATAGGCGGAGGCAACGTGGCTATGGACGTGAACCGCTCCGCAGTACGTCTCGGCGCCGAAAAGGTCTCCTGCGTGTACCGCCGCCGTCAGGCCGACATGACCGCTCTTCCCGAAGAGGTGGAAGGCGCGCTGGCCGAGGGCGTGGAGCTGCTCACGATGATGGCTCCGGTCCGCATAGAGGCCGACGCGGACGGCAACGCCGCGGCTCTGTGGGTCAAGCCGCAGATCTCCGGCGCCTTCGACAAGGGCGGCAGGCCCGCCCCCACGGCTTCGGATATGCCAGAGGTGCGCATACCCGCGGATCTGATCGTGGTCGCCGTGGGCCAGGGCATCGAATCCCGCCATTTTGAGGAGTCCGGCATAACCGTCAGACGCGGCTCCATCACGGCCGGAGACGACACCGCCGTGAGCGACGAGAAGATCTTTGCCGGAGGGGACTGCGTTACCGGTCCCGCTACGGCCATAAGAGCGATCGCGGCGGGCAAGGTCGCGGCCGCGAACATAGACGAATTTCTGGGCTTCAGACACGAGATATCCGCGGACGTAGTCCTGCCCGCGCCGAAGATCAACAGCGTGGTGCAGCGCGGACGCGTAAATCTCACCGAGCGCGAAGCCGGCGAGCGCAAAAACGATTTTGACGCCATCGAGCATGAAATGACCTGCATGCAGGCCGATATGGAATCCTCCCGCTGTCTGCACTGCGACTATTTCGGATTCGGCAACTTCAGAGGAGGGAGAGAAACAAAATGGTAAAACTGACTGTCGACGGGCGCGAGGTCTCCGTCAGCGAGGGCTCCACTATCTTAGAGGCCGCGGCTGCCGCCGGGATAAACATCCCCACTCTCTGCTATCTGAAGAACGTCAACGAGATCTCCGCCTGCCGTATCTGCGTGGTCGAGGTGGACGGCTTTGAGCGTCTGGTCCCCTCCTGCACGGAAAAGGCCGCCGAGGGCATGGTCGTGCATACCAATTCCCACCGCGCGAAGACCGCGAGGGAGACCAATCTGAAGCTTATCCTCTCCCAGCACGACGGCGACTGCACCACCTGCGTGCGTTCGCAGAACTGCCGCCTGCAGGATCTTGCCTCAGAGCTGAACATAATCGACAATCCCTACCCCAGGGACGTCAGGAAAAACGAGTGGCCCGAAAACAGCTATCTGATCCGCAAGGAAAGCAAATGCATCAAGTGCATGCGCTGCGTCGAGGTCTGCGACAATATACAGACGCTGAAGATCTGGGACGTAAAGGGCAGCGGCTCGCGCACCACCGTGGGCGTTCGTCTCAACCGCGTCTTTACCGAAGCGGACTGCGCGCTCTGCGGCCAGTGCAT
>DBWE01000194.1:0-4104 GCA_002308315.1 Clostridiales bacterium UBA1246
GACTGCTGCGGACTTGGATATTGACAATCATGTTCGCACATTTATAATTAAAATGCGGCTTCCGCTGCGGTGTAAACGCGCAGGCAGGAGCCGAGAGCCGACGTATTATCCGGGCCGCGGCCCGGACCGAAGGGAGCAAGCCGAAATGAGCGATCTGCATCGCCTGCTTGACGGACTGACCGGATGGACGCCCCCCGGACTGCCCGCCGACATTCCCCACGGCGACATGCCGGGAGACAAGGTGCGCATCGGGGAGGAGCACGTACGCAAGGCAAACGTAATATTCCCGGCGCTTGTCCGGGAACTGAAAAAAACGAAAAACGACAAGGCCGTCGCGTCAGTGTTCGGCGGCTCCGGCGTGGGTAAGAGCGAGATAGCGTCGGTGCTGGCGGCCTATCTCCGCGCCGCCGGGATAGGCTGCTACGTCATGTCCGGCGACAACTACCCTCATCGCATACCGATGTACAACGACGCCGAGCGGGTCCGCATTTTCCGCACGGGAGGCCTTCGCGCTCTGGTGGACTCCGGGGAGTACGGCGACGGCATTCAAAAAGAGCTTTCCGCCCTGTGGGAAAGCGGAGCAGACGCCGATCCCGCCGCCGCGGCGGAGCGCCCGTGGCTGAAAACGTATCAGTCCGCGGGGCGGGCCGGGCTCGCCGGATATCTCGGAACGCCGACGGAGCAGGATTACGGCGAGGTCAACCGGATCATTGAAGCGTTTCGCTCCGGGGAAAGGACGGTCTTTCTCAAACGCATGGGCCGCACGGAGGACGAGCGGTGGTACGGCGCCGTGGACTTCTCGGACGTCGGCGTTCTGCTGCTCGAATGGACTCACGGAGGAAACGAGGCTTTGCGCGGCATAGACGTTCCGATCCTGCTTTACAGCACTCCGGACGAGACGAGGGAGCACCGCCGTCTGCGCGCCCGGGACGGGAACACCGACAGCCCCTTTACCTCAATGGTGCTCGAGATAGAGCAGCGGGAGATCGAGCGCGCGATACCGAACGTTAAGATCATGCTTTCCAAGAGCGGAGAGCTTTTGAAAGGAGCGGCGGAATGAAGCATGGCCGCTGCAACGGCGTGATACTCAACGCCTACCCCGACAGCATAGGCAGCCGTCTGTCCGATATGACCGCGCTGCTGAGGCGGGAGGAGCTGAAAGGCTGTTTCAGTTCCTTCTACATCCTTCCCAGCGTTTTCAACACCGACCTGGACAGGGGCTTTTCGCTGATAGACTACGAGCTGGACCGCACGATGGCCTCTCCGGAGGACCTCATGGAGCTTGAAAAGCTCGGGATAGACCTGTTCATGGATCTCATCTGCAATCATATTTCCGTGCTGTCAAAGCAGTTCCGGGATATCGTCGCCCGCGGCGACGCTTCGCCCTACCGCGACTTTTTCATCGACTGGAACAAATTCTGGCAGGGACACGGGGAAATGACGGAGGAGGGTTATATCCGGCCCGATCCCGACGTGATAGAGGGCATGTTNNTTCCGCAAGCCCGGGCTGCCCCTGCTCATGGTGCGCTTCCCCGACGGGCGCGACGTGCCGTACTGGAACACCTTTTATCAGGAGGTGCGCTACAGAGCGCCCGACGCGGTCGAGCTCGTTTCGGAGCTCGGGATGCAGTATTCCGAGGCCGTCGAGATCTCGCGCCGCTGCGCCGAGGCGCTCGGAGAAGGCAGAAAGCCCCGGGAAATCGACCTCGGAGAGCTTTCGGCATGGAAGGGCCCCGTCGTTTCATACCTCGAATCGCACCGCGGTTACCTCGGACAGATGGACCTCAATATCCGCTCGCCGCTGGTAACGGAATATTACCGCGAGACGCTTGAAAAGCTGGCGGGCTACCGCGCCTCCGTGATACGTCTCGACGCTTTCGCATACGCCTCGAAGGAGGTCGGGCGGCATAACTTCCTCAATGAGCCGGAGACCTGGGACCTGCTCAGAACCATCGACGGCATCGCTTCGCCTCTCGGGCTGGAGCTGCTGCCGGAGATCCACGCCGATTACGCCGCGGGAACGTACCGCGCGCTTGCCGAAAAGGGCTACCGGGTTTATGATTTTTTCCTGCCCGGACTGCTGATCGACGCTTTCCGCCGCGGGAACGGCGAAAAGCTTGCCGAATGGGGCCGCGAGATCGTCCGCGGCGGCATACGCACGGTGAACATGCTCGGCTGTCACGACGGCATACCGCTGCTGGATCTCAGGGGCCTGCTGCCCGAGGAGGACATACGGGCCGTCATCGATACCGTCGTTGCCCGCGGAGGTCACGTCAAGGATCTTCACGGCGCGAAGAACGTGTATTATCAGGTGAACGCGACCTATTTCAGCGCCCTGGGCGAGGACGAGCGCAGGATGCTTGCCGCGAGGGCCGTACAGCTTTTCATGCCCGGCAGGCCGCAGGTGTGGTATCTCGATCTCTTCGCCGGGAAAAACGACTATGAGGCCGTGCGCCGCGCCGGACCGGGCGGACACAAGGAAATAAACCGCAGCAGCCTTACTGCGGAGCTCGCCGCGGAAAAGCTCTCCGAGAGCGTAGTGCGCGATCAGCTCACGCTGCTTCGCGCCCGCAACTGCGACCCGGTCTTTGCCGAGGACGGCGTCGTAAGCTTTGACGAAGAGGGAAGCGTACTGCGTATCCGCCGGGAGAATGAGAGCGGCACGGCGCTGCTGAGCGTCGATTTCGCCGACGGCGGCTTTTCCGCCGTCATAGCAGACCCGGACGGCAGGGAACGCTTTTGCTTCGGGCAGTGAGAAAGGATACCGATTATAATGAATAAGACGGAAATTGCCGCGATGAACGCCCGCAACTCCGCGGCGCTCGATGAGATATGCCGTACCGATGCGGTCATCAGAAACGTATCGAAGCACCGCCTGCCCGACGGCAGCATCGACGTGAAGGGCAATCTGAAGATATGGAACGACGCTCTCGCGCGCTTGGATCCCATTCCGCTCTGGCCGGACGGCGCTCCGGGCTTCCGCGCCGAGCTTGAGCGGGAGCACCCTCAGCCCTCGATCATATTCGTTCCCGGGAGGAACGCTTCCGGAAAAAAACGCGGTACGGTCATCGTCGCCCACGGCGGCGGCTTTGATACCCGCACGGGCTGCGAGGGCATGAACGCCGCGAAATACTTCGTCGACGCCGGCTTCAACGCCGCCGTGCTCACATACCGCATAAAGCCCTACGGCCGCAGAGACTCCATGGCCGACATGCAGCGCGCCATACGTCTGCTCCGCGCGTATAAGGATGAGCTGGGCATAACGGATAAGGTCGCCGCGATGGGCTTTTCCGCCGGCGGGATGCTCGCGGCCAACTGCGCCACTCATTTCGATCCCGGCAAGGCGGACTCGGAGGACCCGGTCGAGCGCATGTCCTGCCGTCCCGACGCGGCGGTGCTGTGCTACGCCGCCTTCGCGTTCGCGGGGCTGCCCTCGGGCATGTTCGCCGATCCCTTCTCGGATACGGTGCGCAATCCCTTTGTCGAGAGCAAGGCCGATCTCGTTTATTTTGCTCCGGAGGTGAACATCACTCCGGAAACTCCGCCGTTTTTCATCTGGCAGACCAACAGCGACGACCCGCGCCATTCCTTCACGCTGGGCCAGGCGCTGACGGCGGTGGGCATACCCTTCGAGATGCACCTGTTCCCCGAGGGCGTCCACGGTCTCGCCCTTGCCGACGGGCACAACGATCTCGCGATGGAGCTTCCCCATGTGGGCCGCTGGGCGGCGCTGTGCGCCGAATGGCTTGAAGAACAGGGGCTGTGAACACATATTTATTGATAAATATGAAAGGGATGTACGATCATGGGTAATTTCGAGAACGCGAAGGTAAAGGTCAAGCAGGGCTGGCTCCAGGGCTATACTTCCGGCAGACTGAAAATATTCAAGGGCATTCCCTACGCCGCGCCGCCGGTGGGAGAGCTGCGCTTCAGGCAGCCCGCGGATCCCGGAAGCTGGCGCGGCGTCCGCAAGGCGACGCAGTACGGCGCCGCGGCCGTGCAGCAGGTCTCGGAGATGCCCGAGATGCCCGCAAACGTACACGGCGTGCCTCAGATGCTGGCTCCGAGCCAATATGAGGAGGACTGCCTGTATCTGAACGTGTG
>DBWE01000194.1:4164-5452 GCA_002308315.1 Clostridiales bacterium UBA1246
AGCGGCTGCGAGGTGGTCTGCGACGGCGAGGGCTTTGCCAAGCGCCGGGACATCGTGGTAGTCACGATCAATTACCGCCTGGGCCTGCTGGGCTTTTTCGCTCACCCGGATCTGACTGAGGAGGCCGGAGGCACCTCGGGCAACTATGCCCTCTATGACATGCGCAAGGCCTGCCTGTGGGTCAAGGAGAACATCGCGGCCTTCGGCGGCGATCCCGAACGCATCACCGTGGCAGGGCAGTCCGGCGGCGCGGCGGGAACGGGAGTGCTCCTCGCTTCCCCGCTGATGAAGGGCGTGATACAGAGAGTATCCATCGAGAGCGGCCCGATCTATTGGGGCTTCATGCAGCCCGAGAAGCGTGAGGTCATGGAGCGGCGCGGAGTCGAGTTCATGGAGCGTATAGGCTGCGGGAGCATAGAGGAGCTGCGGAAGCGCGACGTATGGGAGCTGTTCGACGCGTATTCCTCCCGGGGCGGAGGCGGCCCCAACGGCGGCTTCAGCTTCTGCGTGGACGGAGAATTCCTCCCGAAGAGCTACGGCGAGCTCATGGACGCGGGAGAGTTCAACGACTTCGACGTTATGATAGGCTCCTGCGCTCAGGAGTTCCCCGTGGTGAGCGCCGACAGGTTTACCGTTGAGGAATTCCGCGCCTATCTGGAGGACGCCTTCCCCGACAATGCCGGGAACATGAAAAAATGGTATCCGGCGGAAAACAATATCATGGCCGCAAAGCAGGTAAGCACCATATCCTCGGACATGATGCTCATGGGCAGCGTAAAGGTCGGGCAGCTCTGCAGCAGGTTCGGACGCAATGCGTACGTATGGCTGATGAGCAAGGAAAACGAGACCGAGCGCGGACATAACGACGGCTCGCCCCACTGCGCCGAGATGCCCTATGTTTTCGGCCGCGTGGACAAGGGCGAGCGCAATCCCTTCTTCGATTACCACTGGGTCGGCGCGGATTACGACTTTATGGAGCTGATACAGGGCTATTGGTACTCCTTCGCCGCCACGGGCGATCCGAACGGCGAGGGACGGCCCGAATGGCGGCGCTGCGGCGAGGGCTTCGATATCTGCGAGCTGTGCAACGATACGCACATGCTCGAAGGCGAGCGGCTTGAAAGGTACCGCTGGTATTTCGAAAAGCTCTCGGGCAGCGATTATGCCGTGCAGCTTTTCGGCCTTCCCCGGCTGACCCCGAAAAAGTGATCTGCGGCCGACA
This sequence comes from Clostridiales bacterium UBA1246, assembly GCA_002308315.1. GTDB lineage: Bacteria > Bacillota > Clostridia > Oscillospirales > Oscillospiraceae > UBA1246. The sequence goes on from DBWE01000194.1 coordinate 5,387, forward strand.
GGGGAAAAAATGACCGCTTCGGCGGCGGACGGAGGATTATCATGGGCCTGTTCAAAAACAAAAGCT
>DBWE01000046.1:0-5480 GCA_002308315.1 Clostridiales bacterium UBA1246
CAGCGCGGCACGACGTGCCGCGCTGCCGAATACTATTGTAAAAAAAGCGGAAAAATGGTAATATCGATTTACGGAGGAGAGCTTCGAAATGGGTATTACATCTGATAAAGAGATATCAAGGATGTTTTCCAATCTGAGCGCCGCGATGATAAAGGTGCTCAACGACTCCATGGCGGCGTCGGAGATAATGGCGAAAAGGCTCGAACGGGAAAACGACGGGGAGCTTGACAGCCTGCTTGCCGTTATGCGCCGCGATCAGATGCGCCTGCTGCGCATCGCCGACAATCTCGGCGAGCTCGGCAGGATAGGGCTGGACGAAAAAACGGAGGAGACGGGGTTCGCGGCGCTGGGAGAGCTGTGCGCCGATCTGACGGACAGCGTGCGCGCGCTCATCGGCGAAAAGGGGATAGAGCTGAGCTTTTCCGGTCCGCCCGAGGACGTGCTCGTCCGGGCGAGCGGCAGGGATATCGCTAAAATGCTCCTTAACGTGCTGGCAAACAGCCTGCTGCACTGCGCCCGGGGAGACCGGGTGGAAATAAGCCTGTCAAAAAACGGAGACACCGTCCTGATAAGCGTGACCGATACCGGAAGCGGGATAGCCGAAAACGTGCTGCCCAGTCTTTTTTCCGATTTTATCCGGCCGGAGGATCTTTCCGATCCCGGCAGGGGAGCCGGTCTGGGACTGAGCACCGCGGAAAGTCTCGCGGAGTTTTACGGGGGCGGACTTGTCACGGGAGAAAGAGAAGGCGGCGGAGTGAAAACGGTGATCAGTCTGCCGTGCAGCGGCAAAAGCCCGCTCGCTCAGGCGCACGGGAAATACAACGGGCGCATGAGGGATATACTCGTCGGGCTGTCGGACTGTATCGACAGCAGATATTTCGCTGCCCCGTATATGTGAGGGAAAACGTAAATGCGCCGCTGCAAAACAGCCTGCAGCGGCGCCTTATTATATTTGCGCGGGCGGGTACGTTCAGCGCATGGAAACGAGCTTGAATACGTCCTCGGAGCGGCCTATGATCATGAGATGGTCCTCGTCGGAGAAAAGCCGGTCCGCGTCGGGCACGGGGTCGATATCGCCGCCGTGCTTTACCGCGATGATGTTCACCGCGTATTTTTGCCGCGCGTTCACTTCCTTAAGGCTCTTGCCCAGCCAGGCGCGCGGCACGGTTATTTCGTAGACCGCGTGGGTGTCGGTAAGCGGTATGTAATCGAAGATGTTTTCCGAATCGTAGCGCACGGCCAGCTTCTCGGCGAGCTCGTACTCGGGATATATCACCTCGTTCGCGCCTATGGAGTAAAGCAGCTCCCGATGCACCTCCTTGCCCGCTTTGGACACGATGAAGGACGCGCCGAGCTTTTTGAGAAGCAGGGTTATGATCACCGAGGCTTCGAAATTGGAGCCTATGGTCACGAAACAGATGTCGAAGCTCGGCACGTCCAGAGAGGACAGCACCTCCCTGTTTGTGCAGTCGCCTATGTGGGAGTCGGTGAAGCTGTCGGCGTACTGTTCCACGAGCTCTGCGTTGCTGTCGACGACCATGACGTCGTTTCCGAGCTCCTGCATTTTCATTGCCAGATGATAGCCGAGCTTGCCCAGACCTATAACGAGAACGGATTGCATAATATCATCCTCCTATCCTACGAGTATGTTTTCCGAGGGGCGCTCCGTTTTTGAAGGCCTGCGGTTTTCGCCCAGAAGCAGGGCGAGAGACAGGCCGCCTATGCGCCCCGCGAACATCAGCAGCATGATGATCGCCCGGGACGCGGCGTGCAGATGCGCGGTCGCGCCCATGGTCAGCCCCACCGTTCCAACGGCGGAGACGACCTCGAACAGTATCGGCTTGAGCCCGAGGGGCTCCAGCGCGCAGATGACGAAGGCCGCTGCCGCCGCCGCGGAGACGTAGAGCGTTACTATGGCTCCGGCGCGCTTGACGACGGCGTCGTCAAGACTGCGCTTGAAAACGGTGATGCTGTTTTGCCTGGTGGCGGAGGCATAGGCGCTGAGCAGCAGCACCGCGAAGGTGGTGGTCTTTATTCCGCCGGCAGTGGAGCCGGAGCTGCCGCCTATCAGCATCAGCACGCAGCTGAGCAGCGAGCCGCTGTCCGAAAGCCGCGACAGATCGGCGGTGTTCATGCCGGCGGTACGGGTGCTGACGGAGTGGAACAGGGACGCGAGCACCCGTTCGCCTGCGGACATAGAGGCCATGGAGGCGTTTTTCTCACTGAAGAAAAACAGGATCCATCCGCCCAGTATCAAAATCGCGCTGACCGAGAGAGAGAGCTTTGAATGAAGCTCGTATTTTCTGAAATGAAAACGGTTTTCGGCTATATCGCCCCAGATGATAAAGCCTATGCCGCCGATGACTATCAGCGCGCACAGGGTGAGACAGACCAGGGGATCGCGGTAATAACCGGTAAAGGACGAGTAATTGCCCATTACGTCAAAGCCCGCGTTGCAGAAAGCGGATATGCTGTGAAACACGGCGTACCATACGCCGCGCGCGGGACCGAAGAGGGGGACGAAGCGTATCGCCAGCAAGGCCGCGCCCGCGCACTCGAATATCGCGGTGCCCGTTACGATGCGCAGCACCAGTCTTCTCACGCTGCTGTGCGTCATCGCCCCGGTGGCCTGCATCAGCAGCGTGCGTTCGTGCAGCCCGATGCGCTTATGTATCAGCACCGACGCGGCGGTAATAACGGTCATGAAGCCGAGCCCGCCCACCTGTATCATCAGCAGTATGACCAGCTTGCCGAAAAAGGACCAGTGAGTGCCGGTGTCCGCCACGACGAGCCCCGTAACGCAGGTGGCGCTGGTGGAAGTGAAAAAAGCGGTGAGAGGGTCCGTGTGGACGCGGTCCGCGGAGGACCAGGGCAGCATGAGCAGCAGCCCGCCCGCTATTATTACGGCAAGAAAGCCGAGCACGATTATTTTGTTGTAGCTGAGACGTGATTTGCGTTCCTTCATATGATCGTCCTCTGAAAGCCGGAGACAGAAGCACAATAAACAACTACAGTATTTTAGCATAGCATTTGACGGGCCGCAAGAGTTATTGACTTCGCCGCGGGGAGTGAAATATAATCGGTACGTTGGACGAAAGGGGGGCTTTCGCATGAATAAAACGGTCATAGTAACGGGCGGAAGCAGCGGGATAGGGAAAAGCACCGCGGAGCTGTTCGTACGGGCGGGGTACACCGTATATACCGTGTCCCGCGGCGAGCATGCCCCGGTGGGCAAGGCTCACATCCGCGCCGACGTGTCCGATCCCGATCTGGCCGCGGCCGCCGTAGAGACGGTCGTTAAGGCGGAGGGCGGCGTGGACGTGCTGATCAACTGCGCGGGCTTCGGCATATCCGGAGCCGCGGAATTCACGCGGCCCGAGGACTCGCGCCGACAGATGGAAGTGAACCTGTTCGGCACGGACAACATGATACGCGCCGTGCTGCCCCATATGCGCGCCGCCTCAGCCGGGAAAATAATCAATATAAGCTCCGTGGCGGGCTGCGTGCCGATACCGTTTCAGCTGTGGTACTCGGCGTCGAAGGCGGCGATAAACTCCTACACGATGGCGCTGGCCAACGAGCTCAGACCCTTCGGGATAAGCGTATGCGCCGTAATGCCGGGCGATACGAAAACGGGCTTTACCGACGCGAGAAAAAAGGAAACCGCGGGGGACGACTGCTACGGAGGAGCCATAGAACGCTCCGTGAGCCGCATGGAAAAGGATGAGCGCGGCGGAGCGCCGCCGGAGAGCGTTGCAAAAAAAGTGCTGAAGCTGGCGAAAAAAAAGAAAACGGCCCCGCTTTATACCGTGGGAACGCAGTACAAGCTGATCGTTCTGCTCGTAAGGCTGCTGCCGCCGTGTATCTGCAACAGGCTCATAGGGCTGCTTTACGCCTCATAAGGGACGGAGGATATCGATGAACGCCGAAGAACTTTACCGCAGGCTCGACGCTCTTTACGCGGCGGACGACGCCGCAGGGGCGTACGAACTGCTGTGCCGGCAGAAGAAAGAAGCGGAGAGGACGGGAGACGACGCGCTCGCGCTCGCCGCCGCGAATTCTCTGATGGGCCACTGCAGGGAAAACTGCATATTCGATGAAGTGGACGGGCATTACCGGGAGGCTGTGCGCTGCATAGACGCGCTCGGCCTGCGGGGAACGGCCGAGGAGGCGGCAACCGTGCTCAACGCCGCCACCGCCTTCTGCGTTATGGGCAGGGAGGAAGAGTCCGAAGAGCTTTACGGCCGGGCCGAGCGGCTTTATCTGAGCCTGCTTGAGCCCGGAGACACGCGCCTTGCGGCGGTATACAACAACCGTGCGCTTCTCTACCGCTCGCAGGGCAAAAGGGAGAAGGCGGAAGCCTCCTTTGCAAAGGCGCTGGAGATCCTTACAGACAATAACGGCCCCGCGGACGAGATCGCGGCGTCGCAGCTGAACCTGGCCTCGGTATGCGCCGATATCGCCCGGGCCGGGGAGCTTGCCGAAGAGGCCGCGGCATATTATTCCACGCCCGAGGGAATGACCGACATACACCGCTTCACCGCCCGGGCGCTGCTTGCCGAGCTGGCGTTCCGCCGCGGAGAGTACAAAGAAGCGGGCAAAAGCTTTGAAGTCACGGCGGACGCATGGCTGAGCGCCGGAGGCGCCGAAATGCGCGCGGCGGTGCTGCTGCGCAACGCGCTGCACAGCTATGAAAAAGCCGGATCGTCCGAGGACGCCGGACGCCTGCGCCGGCGGCTTGCGGAGGCAGAAGGAAAATGAAGGGTATGGAGATGGCCCGGGAGCTTTATGAGAACGTTTTCCGGGATGCGCTGGCGACCGAGTTCGCTCCGTGGGAGGAGCGCATAGCCGTGGGACTCGCGGGGCCCGGCTCGGAATGCTTCGGCTTCGACGACGAGATATCGCGCGACCATGATCTCGTACCGCGAGTGTGCCTGTGGCTGACGGAAAAAGACCTGGCCGAGATCGGACCGCGGCTTCAGCGGCGCTATGACGAGCTCACCGCGGGTCTGCCGCAGCCCTCCGAAGCGGCGCGGGACCGCTCCGGAGTGATAGGCACGGCGGAGTTCTACCGACGTTTCACCGGCCGTCCCGGCGCTCCGGACGGGCCGATGCAGTGGATGCGGGTATCCGACCGTTACCTTGCCTGCGCCGTGAACGGCGAGGTCTTCCGGGACGATCTCGGAGAGTTTTCCGCCGTCCGGCGGGAGATAGCGAAGGGTTATCCGCCGGACGTCCGGCGAAAAAAGCTTGCCGCGAGGCTTTTCGCGATGGGTCAGGCGGGTCAGTACAATCTGCCGCGCTGCATGAAGCGGGGAGACGCGGTCGCCTCGGCTCTCGCGCTGAGCGAATTCATCCGCGCGGCGCTCGGAGCGATATATCTGCTCAACGGACGCTACGCGCCGTTTTACAAATGGCTGTACAGGGGGGCGCTTGACCTGCCGCTGTGCCGGGACGCCGTCGCCGCCGCGGGAGAGCTG